>CALGOI010000380.1 GCA_937959065.1 uncultured Ignavibacteriota bacterium
GCATCCGAACCGTCCTTCATCTTTTCCGTCTCCCTGTTTGGAGAGGCGACACTTCCGCAATCGAGGTGATCGCGTCCTATTACTATGGGCGCGGATACCTTGCCCGTTCTCACCAGGTCATTGAAGATCTTCCCTGCTTTCGCGCGTTCGCCGTATCCCAGCCAGCATATCCTGCTCGGCAGCCCCTGGAAATGTATCTTTTCCTTTGCTGCTTTCAGCCAGCGGTGGAGAGGCTCGTCATCCGGGAATGCCTCCATTATTGCTTCGTCCGTGGTATATATATCCTCCGGGTCACCGGAGAGTGCTGCCCATCTAAAGGGACCTTTGCCCTCGCAGAATAACGGGCGGATATACTCCGGTACGAATCCCGGTATCTCGAACGCATTCTTAAAACAATTATTATACGCTTCACCACGAAGGTTGTTGCCGTAATCGAATACTATCGAACCCTTCTGCATGAATTCCCACATCGCCTTGCAATGAGTAACAGCTGTCTTTCGTGCCAGCTCCTGGTACTTATCCGGGTCGGATTTTCTCAGCTCGAGCGCTTCGGTGAATGACATTCCCATAGGTACGTACCCGTTGAGCATGTCGTGAGCCGATGTCTGGTCAGTTACCACATCAGGGATGATACCCATATCCAGAATCTCCGGGAGTATCTCACCTGCATTGCCTACCAGCCCGACTGATTTTTCAATTCCCTTTTCTTTTTCGTCGAGAACGATCTTTAGAGCTTCCTCCAGATCTTCCGCGAGAACGTCGCAGTAGCCCGTGTCTATTCTTTTTTGAATTCTGTCCCTGTCCACGTCCACGCCGAGGAATGCCGCACCGTTGAGAGATGCCGCGAGCGGCTGAGCTCCGCCCATTCCGCCGAGCCCGCAGGTCAGGACGAACCTTCCCGATAGGCTGCCGCCGAAATGTTTCTTGGCGCATGCGCCGAACGTTTCATATGTTCCCTGAAGTATTCCCTGTGTGCCGATGTATATCCAGCTTCCCGCTGTCATCTGTCCGTACATTGTCAGCCCGAGTCCCTCGAGCCGCCTGAACTCGTCCCAGTTAGCCCACGCGGGCACTATCTGTGAATTCGATATTATCACTCTCGGTGCGTCAGTATGTGTCTTGAATACTGCTACGGGTTTTCCGGATTGTACGAGAAGTGTCTCGTCCGCTTCGAGGTTTTTCAGTGTCTCGACTATCTTATCATAGCATTCCCAGTTACGCGCTGCCTTTCCGCTGCCGCCGTAAACGATGAGTTCGGCGGGAGCTTCCGCTACATCCGGGTCGAGGTTATTCATCAGCATCCGCATTGCCGCTTCCGTTAGCCAGTTCTTACATGTGATATTTGTGCCTGTGGGAGCCTTTACTGTGTCGTGCATATATGCTGTTTATTAGTCAGAAGTAAGGAAAATAGCGAAAAAATCGGGGAGTTAAAATGAAATTTGGGTGGATTCTAATGGTGGTTTGTCATTCCCGCGTAAGCGGGAATTTTGAAAGATGATCTATGGTGATTGTCAAAATACTCATTCCCTTCGTGTATCTTTGTGTCCTTCGTGTCTTTGTGGTTAAAATTAAACGGCTAAAAGAACAAAACTTATTCCACATTCGGGGATATATACGTATATAACCTCTTAATCCTTTTCTGTAACCACCGTGCTTTGTAGTTTGAGCATATTTTAAAAAT
>CALGOI010000381.1 GCA_937959065.1 uncultured Ignavibacteriota bacterium
TCCTTTGCCAATAGCGGGTCCCAGTCGCTTCCCCAGATGACCTTTATCACGTTCCATCCTGCCCCTCTGAATATCGCCTCCAGCTCCTGTATTATCTTTCCGTTTCCACGTACCGGTCCGTCCAGCCTCTGCAGGTTGCAATTGATCACGAAGATCAGATTATCCAGTTTCTCTCTCGAAGCCAGCGTTATCGCTCCCAGCGTTTCCGGTTCGTCCGTCTCACCGTCCCCGATGTAGCACCACACCTTCTGCTTTGACGTATCCTTTATCCCTCTGTCCTTCAGATACTCATTAAACCTCGCCTGGTAGATCGCCATTATCGGACCCAGCCCCATCGAGACCGTCGGGTACTCCCAGAAGTTAGGCATAAGCCACGGATGCGGGTAACTCGATAATCCCTCGTGCTGCGGATTTAGCTCCCGTCGGAAATTCTTTAAATGCTCCTCAGACAATCTCCCCTCGAGAAAAGCCCTCGCGTAGATGCCCGGCGACGCGTGTCCCTGGTAATATACTATATCACCGTCGCTGTCACCGTCTTTGCCTCTGAAGAAATGATTAAAGCCCACCTCCAGCAATGTAGCAGATGAAGCATATGTCGAGATGTGTCCGCCGATACCGCTCGATTCGCGGTTAGCGCGTACCACCATCGCCATCGCGTTCCAGCGGATGATGCTTTTTATAGTCCGCTCTATCTCGCGGCTGCCCGGGTAGGGCGGCTGCTTTGACGGGGGAATTGTATTTATGTATGGGGTATTAGCGCTGAATGGCGCTTGCACTCCGCTCTTCTTTGCGTGGACGTGAAGCCGCTGTAACAGCTCCCTTACGCGCTCCGGACCCTGTGACTGGTTTACGTAATCCAGCGATTCCAGCCACTCCTGGTTTTCCAGTTCTCTCTCATGCTCACTGACATCATTCTTATTGTCCTGGCCGTTAACTGAAGCCGAACCGCCCGTTCCAACATTCTCCTTTTTTACGTCTGCATCATTATTGCCCATTTGTAATATCCGTTAAATTAAGTTCTTATTAATTAATTAAATGCCACTCACAACCACCCACACTTGTCATCCAATCTATTACCCTCATTCCTAAGCCCCAGCTTAGGAATGCATCAGCGTCCGAGCGAAGCGAGTCCCGCTTGTACTCGTTCCCAAACTCCTGTTTGGGAACGCAAACCCACCGAATTACCAAAATAACCATTATTTAAGAGAGATAAAATGACATTACCAGTGCTTTTAGTGTTAAGAATTCCCAAACAATCCCCAATGTCAGGGGGGTTGTCATGCTGAACTTGTTTCAGCATCTAATGACAGACCCTGAAACGAGTTCTCCAAGGGAGTCCTTCGGACAGGGTGACAAAAATAATTGCCTGTAATTACTTTATTAAAATCACAATCGGTGATACATGCGCATATGACCCTAATTCCATTTCATTAAAATCCCATCCTCACTAATTTTACGCAAATAACGTGTCATTCCCCGGAAGCTTTGACCGGGGAACCTCGACCACGATCTCCGCACGGAATGAAAATCCGTATGCGGACTATGCTCTCAAAGCGATTATAAACCACGATAAAATTCGTGCCCATTCGTGTAATTATCCCGCAAGGGACCCCTATGGGGGTGGTACGATCTTTACGAACTTTATAAACTTTACGAACTTTATAAACTTTTCTAACTACCATGAAACAAACCACAATACCCCTATCACGCGAAGACGTCCTCTCTGAATACTCACGCGTTAAGCTCGTCCTCGGATGCCAGCCAGCCCTCAAAGAGTTCCTCTCGCGTTCTAAAGTCACTCAATACAATATGGTCAAATGCTTCCGTACATTCAGCCGACTCGTAAAAGCTGCCGGTGATACACCCCACACGGCTGTCGCGGCCGAAGCCCCCGCGGAAGGAGTTTACTTCAACGCCTACGGAAATTACCTCCGCAGGTACCGCTCACTTCCCGCTATGGCAGATTGGATTCACAAAGACCTCACACCAGGTTACAGGTCTTTCCTGTGGAAGTTCAAATGTAAGTGGTCCGAATTCCCGTACATCTTCAATGACTGGGCTGCCGAAAGACCTGACTGGAAAGACGTACTCCGCCTCATTCCGCCCCGTGATGCCGGGCGAAGATTTTCCAAGCCCTGGGAAGCCGCCGACCCCAAGCTCTTCGATGCGACGCCTCCGATGCTCCACGATATTATTTCGTTTGCCTTTGCGGAGGGCAGTCCCGCCGAATTCGAAAAGAAGTGCGCGCTGGCATTCAGGATGCTGGGCTTCGATGTGCGTGAACTCGGCAGCGGCAAAGGACGCAATCCGGACGGGATAGCCAGGGACATACGGGGAAGGTATGCCGTGATATACGACGCCAAGTCGCGGAGGGATCATTACACGATAGGCACGGACGACAGGCAGTTCACCGAATACATAAAAGAGCACAAAAAGGCGCTTGCCTCCGCCGGCTACGAGATGGTCTTCTTTCTGATCATCTCCGGCGCCTTCGGCACAATGCTCCCCGCCCCCCTGAACCGCATAAAGCTCGTGACAGAGGTGACGGCTTCGTACATCACAAGTGAGAATCTGCTAAGGATTGTTGCCTGTAAAACTGTGAATCCTAATTCGTATGAGCTGGGGAAGATCAAAGAGCTGTTGGTTGGTGGGGGAGAGGTGACGAAGGAAGTGATCAAAGCTTTGTTCAAATAGAACCTTTCGTCAAGCAGGGAAAGAAAGTAGTATTATATGAGTGATTATTATTTGTTATTTCAATTATTTAATCTAAAGTTTGATATACTATATTGAACTTAGTTCAAATTAAATGTACTTTCGCTGAAATTTATAAAAGTATGTTTGATACTATTCCAGATTTGTTTCGTGAAATTACTGTAAAAAAGCTTTTTACAACTGGTACTTTAGCAAATTGTTGGCCCACTTGGCAAACTGAAATTAGAAATCGAATTGGGACGAATTACAATGCTGATGATTTAATCAATTTAGGAGATCAACTTTCTGATATATTTAGAGCTACTGGTGGAGGAGGAAGAGGTCAGGGATCATTATCAGCTAGCGGCACAGCTTGGGAATCTTTAGTATGTTGGTACATTAATCTATGTACGTCAGGTAGTCGAATTGTCGCATCCCGCACAATGAGTTTAAATCCAAATCCTGTAAGGGATGCAATTTCGGTGAATTATGGTAGTACGAGGTGTAATAGTGAATCGGATATTACAATAACAATTTTTCCAGATTTAAATGATTACAATATAAATGTAAACATGCTAAATGTTTTAGATAGAAATACAGTAATTCCTTCTCTTAAAAGAGGAAAATTAAATAAAACTCTATTAGACTTTTTAGCGAATAGAGATTTTACTCAATACGAAGTAGGTATAATACAATGTAAAACAAATTGGAATGATAATGCCCAAATCCCAATGTTATGGGATATGATTTATTCTGTTGGTAGGTTTAGAAATCATAATATTCAAGTTGGTTTTAATAACTTTTCAA
>CALGOI010000382.1 GCA_937959065.1 uncultured Ignavibacteriota bacterium
CAAAGAGCCGAATGGGAGCTGGTAAGGAAAGCCGAGAACGAAGGCACCGGTTGCTTTATAGCCGTAGAGGAGCGGGTTATTTCCGAACGCGAAAGAGTGTGTCGCGAAGATCTCGTATCCTCCGTCACCGTTCATATCGGCGATAGTGGTGGACGAGTTATACCACGCTGCGTCGAGGCCGGACTGGCGTGGCCAGCCGAACTGGTACGGGATAGCGCCATCTGTCTGTATGGTCTGCTGTACAGGTCTTTCGTAGTCCTGTATCTTTAAAATTGTGAAAGCGGAGTTTTGGAGGCGTCCGAGCTGTGAGCTGTTACATATTACGGTTACGTGTCCATTGTCCTGGTTATAGATGAACCTTCCGCGGGAGGTGACTTTGGCGTCGTCGAACTCCGTGATATAGTTTTGCAGTACGCGGAGATCGTTTTCGGATGTGATCTTTACCCGTACGGCGTATTCGTTGATGTTGCGTTCCCAAACGGGAGTTTGGGAACGAGTGTTATTGTATTCGTTAGCGAATGCGCTAACGGATAGTATGATCGTGAGTAAGAATGTAAATGTTATTTTTATCATTAGAATGTATTTTGTTTTTTTGTTGGGCAAAAATGTTTACACACCCCGTCTTCAAGATAACTCGGGAATCCACCCCTCTCAAGATATCTCATTGATTTGAAGGCGCAATTATGTACTATAATTATAGAAATTAGGGATAATAGGTAATAACGTCAATGAATGATGCATTTTGGGATGAATAATTAAATAGAATTAGACTTTAAAATTTGAAAAAACATCAATATTTTAAGTTATTAACAAAAAAGGGCAATAGTGAGGGGTACTGGATCTATGATTTACGCTGAGGGTATTATTTTCACAAACCATAATGAAAGAAATTATTTCCGACATAAGCAGTAAGCCAACCGGAAAGACCGCAACAGGAGTATTTTTTGCAGGATTGCTCCTTTCCATACTAACCGCGATAGTAGAAATTCTCACCGGGAAGCTATTACTAGTCTCGTTTTTCTATATATTCCCTATAGCTGCTGTATGTATATACAGCGGGAGAAAGGGCGGAATTTTCCTTTCAATAATCAGCTCAGCTTTTTATATAGTAACCGGCGCATTAACCGAGGGGTGGTTTAGCGAACCCATCAGCAATATAATAGTCCCCCCGGTAGTATTTATACTCACCGCAATAGTCATTTCACACAGAGATACAAAAGAAAACAGGGCTGTTGATGAAACCGCTTCACCCATTTCACATTCATTAAACGGAAGCGAGCATGTCGATCTCACGTTTCAGAATTTCTTTGATAATGCTAAGGATGCAATTTATTCAACGGATGAGAAAGGCAAGCTCAACATTGCAAACAAAGCATTCTTTGAGATAACGGGTTACTCACCTGAAGAGCTTAATAAATTGAATTACAAAAACCTTGTCTCACCGGCCCACAGGAAAAAAATAGATACATTTTACAAAAGACAGCTCCTGAAAAGGACACAGAACACATATGTTGAATTTCCGATAGTGACAAAGAGCGGCGAGGAAAGGTGGGTAGCACAGAGTACGTTCGCGATGCAGGTGAATGGTTCGGTTAAGGAATTCTATTTTATAACAAGAGATATAAGTGAGCACGTCCGAGACAAAGAGGTTGTAAGATCGAGCGAGCAAAAGCTCAGGCAGATAATAGATCTTGTTCCCCATTTCATATTCGCAAAGAACGAAGATGGGAAGTTCATACTGGCAAACAAGGCAACAGCTGATGTATATGGAATTACAGTGGAAGAGCTTTTGACAAAGACTGATGCGGATTTCGCGAAGTCTAAAGAAGAAGCAGAAGGTTTCCGCAAAGACGATTTGGAAGTAATCAAAAGCGGTAAAGCGAAATTCATCGCGGAGGAAAAGATAACCGACACGGAAGGAAACGTAAGGTACTTGCAGACGATAAAGATCCCTTACAAAGAGCCCGGGACGGACAACCCTGCAGTACTTGGAGTTGCAACAGATATTACTGAGAGGAAGCATTTCATCGAAGCCTTAAAGGACACTGAAACCAACTTCAGGAATTTCGCAAAGACAGCACCGGTAGCCTTAACCAGGTATGATGTTACCAAACAATGTTATGAATTTGTAAATGATGAATTTGTACGACAGTCGGGGTATACATTAGATGAGTTTGAAGCATTGAGTGATGAGGCTTTAAAGGAGATGTTATACGAAGCAGACAGGGAGAGAGTTTATGATTCTTTTAAGCGCTGGAAAGAGCACGGATACAGCGGTGTTCAGCATCTTGATTACCGAATAATTAACAAAGAAGGTAAAGTCATATGGCTTGATACATTTTATTATTCGGATTTTGATCCTGAAGGGAATCTCAAATACATTAACCAGATATGCGTTGATGTGACAGAGAGGAAGCAAATGGAGGATACTCTTCGCAACAGTGAGGAAAGGTATAAGGCATTTATCGATCACAGCACTGAAGGAATATACAGTATAGAGTTTGACAATCCAATCAGTACGGACTTATCTCCGGAAGAAATCACAGATGAGATATATGAACAAGGTTATATAGGAGAGTGTAATGAAGCAATGGCAAAGATGTACGGATATAGTAAGTCGTCAGATCTTGTAAGAAAGAAGCTAACAGAATTACATGGTGCTGAGGACATCGAAGGAAATAAAATCTCATTCAGATCGTTTATTGAGAATGATTATAAAATAAATAACGGTGAGACAACAGAAGTTGATAAAAACGGCAACCTGAAATATTTTTACAATAATGCTGTAGGAATAATATCTGGCGGCAAGCTAACAAGGATATGGGGCACCCAGGTAGACATTACAGAAAGAAAGCAAATCACCGATCAAAACAGAAAGCTCTACCAGGCAGTAGAGCAGAGCTCTGCTTCGATCATAATAACAAGTGTAACGGGTGAGATAGAATATGTTAACCATAAGTTCACCGAGATCACGGGATACCTCAGAAAAGAGGTAATAGGAAAGGTCGCAAGGATATTCAAGAAAGGAACTGTCGAAGGATTTTCAGACAATAAAGAACTGGTTGATCTAATCCACTCCGGAGAGAGCTGGAGCGGAGAATATTTAAACAGGAGGAAGGACGGTGAGGATTACTGGGAGTATGCTACAATTTCTCCGATAAAAAATGAAGAAGGAATAGTTACGCATTTCGTAGCTATTTCAGAGGACATTACAGATCAGAAACTAACAGAAGATTCAATAAGGCGGAGTGAAGAGCGTTACAGGGCGTTCATCACACACAGCTCCGAAGGTATATACCGTATGGAGCTTAGAAAGCCCATCAATGTGAAGGCATCACTGGAAGAGCACATCGAACATTTTACAAAGTATGCTTACCTGGCTGAGTGTAATGATGTAATGGCAAAGATGTACGGGTATGAGACAGCGGATGAAGTTGTAGATAAGCCGGTCATTGAAATACTCGGGCAGAACAAGAGCCAGAATTCAAATACAATTTCGTTTGAGTCGTTCGTGAAAGCCGGATACAGGATAAACAACAGTGAAACTCGTGAAGTAGATAAAGAAGGCCACGCCAAATATTTCCTTAATAACGGGCTGGGAATAATTGAAGATGAGTATCTTGTACGTATATGGGGTACACAGAGGGATATAACTGAACTCAGGCAGGTACAGGAACAGCTTAGGAAGTTATCAAGAGCAGTTGAACAGAGTGCTGATTCGGTTATTATAATGAATACTGAAGGAAAGATAGAGTACGTTAATCCGAAATTTACCGAAGTAACCGGGTTTACATTTGAAGAAGTTATGGGAAGGTATCCTTATATACTTTATAAAGGTGAAGTACCGGAGAAGCTGTATAATGAAATCCGGAATTGTTTGGAGAAAGGGCTGGACTGGAAAGGCGAATATTATAATAAACGAAAGAACGGAGAAAGATACTGGGAATACGCGACAATATCTCCAATCAAAGATGAGAACGGCAATGTAACGCATTTTCTTTATGTGAAAGAAGACATTACAGAAAGAAAGACATTCGAGAATGAGCTCATGGCAGCCAAGGAAAGAGCCGAAGAGGCAAGCCAGGCAAAGAGCCAGTTCCTCGCAAATATGAGTCATGAGATCAGGACACCGATGAACGGAATAGTGGGAATGGCGCAGCTGCTTACATTGACCGATCTCAATGAGGAGCAGTCTGAGTATGTGGACATGATACACTATTCATCTGATGTACTTTTAAAGATCATAAACGATATACTTGATTTCTCAAAGATCGAGGCGGGTAAATTCAAACTCAGCGAGGAGGAATTTAATTTACGAGAAAGCCTGGATACAATGTTCAGGCTCTTGAAATCAGAGGCGGACAGTAAAAATCTGAAGTTCGTCTATAAAAACCCCAAACATCTCGACATAAATGTATTTGGTGATAAATACAGATTGAACCAGATACTGACCAATCTTGTAAGTAACGCGATAAAGTTTACCCGCGAAGGAGAGATTAAAATCGTCGCCAATGAGATAAAAAGGACAGACGATAAGGTGAAATTGGAATTCGTTATATCGGATACCGGAATTGGAATACCGAGCGATAAGTTCGATAACCTGTTTGAGAGTTTTACCCAGCTTGAGAATCCGTATGTAAAGCAGTACATGGGAACGGGACTGGGACTATCCATAGTAAAACGATTGATCGAGATAATGAACGGAGAAATAGAGGTTGAAAGCGAGGAGCAAAAGGGAAGTGTGTTTACGGTGAGATTGGAGTTTAAGCTGATGAAGTAAGTATATTTATAGAATTAAAGATTATAGCGGAATTCAGAGGTAAGCGCGTGAGCGCTTTTTTTGTTTACCTCACCTAACCCCTCTTCGTATAGAGAAGAGGGGCAGATTGAAGTAAAATTGTGTTGCAGGCTATGCTTGCGGTTTGTCGTGGTTAAACATCCAGGTGATTCCGTATTTATCGACGATCATACCGAATTTGGCACCCCAGAAGGTATCCTTTAGAGGCATTGTTATATTGCCGCCGGAGGAGAGGTTGTCGAAGATCTTTTGCTGCTCATCTTCCGAATCGAAGTTGAGGCTTAAAGAAATAGTATCTCCCGGCACGGCAGGCTTTCCATGCATTGCATCTGATGCCATAAAGAAAATATTGCCCGCTTTGAATTGTGAGTGCAGGACTTTGTCTTTCTGGTCTTCGGTAACTTCTACCGGGGATCCGTCATATCTCATCATTACGGTAATTTCACCCCCGAATACATCTTTGTAAAAAGTGAGGGCTTCTTCGCAATTTCCGGAAAAATTAAGGTAAGGGACTATCTGGTCCATGATAATTTGTTTTAATTTGAATAAAATCGGATTATTGTAAGGAACTAAATATAATATAAGTCATTGATATTTACAAAATAGAAAGATTGTCGTTTACACGGTTATGAATTTTCTTTGCGGTTGAAAAACAACAATTTTGGTATATGAAAATATTATTAACGGGCGTAACCGGATACATAGGCAAGAGACTTTTGCCGCAGCTTCTGGAGCAGGGACATGAAGTGATTTGCTGTGTGCGCAATAAGCAGAGATTCAATGCACCGTCCGGTGTGCCGGTGCTCGAGATAGATTTTTTGAATGAAGGAAATGATGATAAAATCCCGGGAGATATAGACGCTGCATATTACCTTATCCATTCGATGGCTTCTAATGTAGGATCATTTGAGGAAATGGAAGAGAAGACTGCGCGGAATTTTGCAAAGCTGATCAGCAAAACGAAAGCCCGTCAATTGATATATCTCAGCGGTATATCAAACGAGGAGGAGCTCTCAAAGCATCTGCGCTCGCGTAGAAATACTGAAGATGTTTTAAAGGAAAGCGGGGTTCCTCTGACTGTTTTAAGAGCGAGTATAATAGTAGGTTCGGGCAGCGCATCATTTGAGATAATAAGGGACCTGGTGGAGAAACTGCCTGTGATGGTCGCGCCGAAGTGGCTAAATACCAGGAACCAGCCAATAGCCATCAGGAATGTACTGCAGTACCTGACAGGTGTATTGAATAATGAGAAGACATTTAACAGAGATTTTGACATAGGTGGCAATGAGATATTGACATACAGGGACATGCTGATGCAGTTCGCTGAGGTGCGGGGTTTAAGGAGAGTGATCATTACCGTACCGGTAATGTCGCCGCGGTTGTCATCATACTGGTTGTATTTTGTGACTGCGACGTCATACAAGCTGGCGGTTAACCTGGTGGACAGCATGAAGGTGGAGGTAATAGCGAGGGATTTCGATGATCCTGAACTGGAGAAGCTGCTCGGAGTAAAGCCGCTCAGTTACAGAGAGGCAGTGAAGGCTGCATTTACGAAGATAGAGCAGAACGAGGTAGTCTCGAGCTGGAAGGATTCATTTTCGTCGAGCTTACGGGATGATGTTTTGTCAAAGTATATTAATGTACCGGAGAACGGGTGCTTCACTGACAAAAGAGTGAAAGAGATACACGTATCACATAAAGATGTGCTTGAGAAGATATGGAGCCTGGGAGGAAAGACGGGATGGTACTACGGGAATTTTTTATGGAGGATCAGGGGGTTGATTGATAAAGCTGCAGGAGGTGTGGGATTAAGGCGGGGGCGGACGAATCAGAAGGAGATAAACGCGGGTGACGCGCTTGACTTTTGGAGGGTGCTGGCGGCGGACAAGGAAGACATGAGGTTGTTATTATATGCTGAGATGAGACTTCCCGGGGAAGCGTGGCTGGAGTTTAAGATCAATAAGAAGGATGCAGGCTACGAGCTGGTGCAGACGGCAACGTTCAGGCCGAAGGGTGTAACGGGAAGGTTGTACTGGTACAGTGTTTTGCCGTTTCATTATTTTGTTTTTGAGGGAATGGCGGGAAGGATAGCGGGGGTTTCCAAATCATAATTTAGAGATACAAATAATGCCTACAGCGAGAATGTTCAGAGACTTTGCTAACCCTCCCCCAGCCCCTCCGTCGTAGGGGAGCAACAGGGTTTTCTGAATTGTTAAGGAAAGTTATTAGGGATAAATTAGAATTATGGCGAAGAGTGCACAAATGGTAAAGGTTGGGAAGCGGAAGCTGGAGCTTTCCAATTTAAAGAAGGTGCTTTTTCCGGATGACGGTATCATCAAGGCGGAGGTGATAGATTATTATCTAAAAATTGCTCCTACGATACTGAATCATATCAAGGGGAGACCGCTTTCGTTGATACGATTTCCGGACGGAATATACGGAGAGCAGTTCTATCAGAAGAACCGTCCCGACTGGGCACCGGATTGGATAGAGTATGTGCCGCTGGGAAGCGATGAGAAGAAGGATTACATACTTGCCACAGAAGAGGCATCGCTGGTGTGGCTGGCGAACCTTGCCTGCCTTGAGATACACCAGATGCATTCAAAGAAGCCTGATTATGACAAACCGGATTATATGGTATTCGACATAGACCCGCCGGAGGGATATAAGTTTGAGGATGTGGTGGAAATCGCGATGGAACTCAGACCGTTCCTGGAGAACCTTGGGTATCATGCATTTGTGAAGACGACGGGAGGAAAGGGAGTGCACGTAGTAACTCCCATAGAACAGAAGTGGGATTTCCATAAAGTATTCGAGACTGCGCAGGAGATAGCGAAACCGTTCGTAGAGGAACGGTCTAATCTTACTCTTCACATAAAGAAGGAAGCGCGGAAGGGCAGGGTGCTGGTGGATATATACAGGATACGGCAGGGACAGTCGATAATATCGGCCTATAGCCTGAGGGGAAGAAAGGGCGCGCCTGTATCGACTCCGTTGACATGGGAGCAGCTGGAAGTGTTGAAAGACCCCGCGGAGTATAATCTTATGAACGTGCCGGATATGGTGATGTCGTACGGTGACGCATGGGAAGGAATATCGGCGTATGCTGTGGAGCTTCACACCGAAAGAAAGTCCAAAGCCAAACCCAAAAAATTAGGGCCTAATCCAAAACATAAAACACCGGAGCAGTTAGAGAAGTATTCGAAGAAGAGGGATTTCGAGAAGACGCCTGAACCGGGCGGAGAGATATTCGACGGGAAAGGAAATAATTTCGTGATACACCGGCATCACGCGTCACGGCTGCACTACGATCTGAGACTGGAGGAGGATGGTGTATTAAAGTCGTGGGCAGTGCCTAAGGGTCTTCCGCCTGCGCCGGGGATAAAGAGGCTGGCGGTCCAGACGGAGGACCACCCGATGGAGTACCTGACATTCGAGGGCACTATACCGAAAGGACAGTACGGCGGCGGCGATATGTGGGTGTACGCGGCGGGGAAGTACGAGATAACGAAGGAGAAGAAGGACGGATTTTATTTCAGGCTGCACAGCCCGGCAGTGAGCGGGGAGTACAGGATGTACATGATAAATAAGAACAAGAAAGAGTATCTGATGGAACGGGTTGGTAATCCGCAGGTGGACTGGCTTCACTCTGAAATAGAGCCGATGCTGGCAAGTCCGAGGAAGGACGTGCCGACGGACGACAGGTATATTTACGAAGTGAAGTGGGACGGGATAAGAGTGATGGTTTCGCTGGATGAAGGTAAGGTGACGCTTAGGACCAGGAATAATAATGACATTACGGCGAAATTTCCCGAGCTGCTGAGCGCGGAGAAGTCATTCAGGGCTACGTGCGGATTATTCGACGGGGAGATAGTATGCCTGGATGAAGCCGGGAGACCGGTGTTCAAAGAGGTGATACACAGGATGCAGAGGTCGTCGGAGGCAGATATCGAGAGGAACATGAAGAAGTACCCGGCGTATTGCTATTTATTCGATGTGCTGTATCTCGACGGCAGGGCGGTGGTGAATGAGCCGTTAGAGAGACGGCGTGACTGGCTGAAGGACGCGATAAAGAAGGATTCATCTTACAGGGTGAGCGAGGTGATCGATGACGGGGAAGCGCTGTTCAACGCGGCGGGAGATTTAGGTCTCGAAGGAATAATGGCGAAGGACAGGAGCAGTAAATACCAGCCGGGGCGAAGGACGGACACGTGGTACAAGATAAAGGTAAGGAATACAACAGAGAGTCATATCATAGGGTACACGAAAGGAAAGGGAAACAGGGAGGCGGTCTTTGGGGCGCTGCACCTGGGGGACATTGACGAGAAGGGGAAGGTGACATACAGGGGAAAGGTCGGGACAGGATTTAATGATAAGCTGATGAAGGAGATAAATAAGGATATAAAGAAGCTGAAGGAAGTGAAGAAGCCGATAAAGGAGAAGGTACTGGATGAGAAGAATACGACGTGGATCGAGCCGATGCTGGTGTGTGAAGTGGAGTATGCTTCGATCACGAAAGACGGCGCGTACAGGGAGCCGGTGTTTGTTAGGATGCGGCCGGATCTATCCGGGTGAAAGTTTAAAGTTTAAAGTTGAAAGAAATTAACCGCTGAGGACGCTGAGAACGGAGAAAAGATTTACCACGGAGACACCAAGACACGGAGAAAGAAATTTAAAATCCCCTCTAGAGAGGGGTGGACGCCGCAGGCGGACGGGGTGTGTTTATTTAAATTCCAATTTGTTCCAATTCATTGGCTCGATAAAGCCATACGATATGAAGTTGCTAAGAATACCACATCAAAAATTTGAATCAGAAAGAAAAGCGCATATTAATTATTGGTGCTAACGGGGCGGGGAAGACTGTGCTCGCTGAGAAGCTATCGGCGCATTATAATATTAAACTTATCGAGCTGGACAGGATATTCTGGAAGCCGGAGTGGGAGAAATCCACAAGGGAGGAATTTTATGAAAATGTTAAAAAGGAATTGAGTTTGTATAAAGAGTGGATTGTGGATGGGAATTATTACAGCAATGTGAGTGAGCTGGTCTGGACTGACGCGAATTTTATAATATGGCTGGATTACAATATGGGATTAGTTGCGAGGAGGGTAATCGCGAGAACCGTAAAGAATATTGTGTTCAAGAGAAAACTGTTCGATAATAATTATGATTCATTCAGGAGGATGATCACGCCGAAGGATTCGATAGTAGTGTGGTCGCTGAAGACGTTCAGGAAGAAAAGGAGAAATTATACAGAGCTATATAATAAACATACGAATGATGAGGTTAAGTTTTACAGGTTCAGGAAACCGGGGGAGACGGAGGAGTTTTTGAGGGGGATTGGAGTGGGATAATGGTAAAGAATTTTTGCCACAGAGACACAGAGGGCGCGGAGAGAGAATTTTTTTCTTCTAGTTCACGTCTTCTCGTTCCCAAACTCCGATTTGGGAACGTTTTCCGGATCTTTATAAACTTTTTCAAATTTTCTCTTTCCCAAGCCCCGGCTTGGGAAAGTAACCCAATTTTTAACTTGATGAACTTTAGAAACTTATTCCGCATTCGGGGATATATACGTATATAACCCTTTATAAATTGTTTCATCCGTTTAATAATATTATTTTAAGTTGTTTTGAAATGAGTAAATGGGTTAGTAAGGAAGTACAAATAAAAATTAAAAAAGTCTACCTCTTGATAAATGTTTGTAAAATCATACCCGGATTTCCTGGTAAGACCAAAAAACTTATAAAATGCTGTTAAATTAATGATGGAATTTTTCAAAATGCCGGATTTTGGTCTCCAAAAACAGTAACTTATTTTCCAAAATTCTACCGGCGGTATTTTGGAATATAAATGGTTGTTTTTACTACACGGGTTATTTTTTAAAGTTTTACTTAAAGTGACTACATTAACCATATTGAAAATTAGTATATTAATATTTAATTTAGTGGATACCGAAAGGTACATATATAATAGTTAAAGGAGGCATAATGCGCTCAATATGGAAAGGCCACATAAGATTTTCACTCGTTACAATCCCAATCAGGATATATAACGCAATAGAGACATCGGAGACGATCAGCTTCAAGCAGCTGCATAAGGAAGATAATGGTCCTATCGGTTATGATAAGCGATGCAGGAAGTGCAACAAGATAGTTAAGATGGAAGATATTGTGAAGGGTTATCAATATGAGCCGGATCAATTCGTCATAATAGACCCGGAAGATCTGGATAAGCTGAAGCTGAAAAGTACGAAGGTTATCGAGATAGAGGGATTCGTTGATGCGGATGAGGTGCCTGCTACATTATATGACGCGCCTTATTATGCAGGACCGGACGGTGATGTTGCGGCGAAGACTTTCGCGCTGCTGATCGCTACATTAAAAGAGAGCGGTAAGTTAGGAATTGGTAAAGTTGTACTGCGTGACAGGGAAAGTGTTGTTTTATTAGCGCCGGAAGAAAACGGATTGTTATTGTATAAACTGAGGTACCCTAACGAGATACGAAATATTTCAGAAGTACCAAAGCTGGACGGAGTGAAAGCCGACAAAAAGGAACTTGAGCTGGCGAAGACGCTGGTGGATTCTATGACGAAGAAGTTCGATGACATAGAACTCAAGGACACATACAAGGACGCGGTGAAGGATCTTATACAGGCGAAGATCGAAGGCAAGGAGATCGTTACGGTCGAGGAAGAAGAAAAACCTGTCGTGGATATAATGACTGCGTTGAAGCAGAGTATAGACAACGCTTCGAAGAAACCGATGAAGAAGGCAACGGGAGAAAAACCGGCAGCGAAGAAGACCACGAAAGCGAAAACAACAAAGAAAAAGAAAACAGCATAAGTATTTATTTTTTGATAGATGGCTAATATAATTCAATTTCCATCACAGAAGGGACAGTCGGGTCTCAAGCGCGTAAAGAAAAAGACGCAGATCGAGCTTAAGCGTACGGACCAGATTGATCTCTTTAAAGAGGACGGACCGCAGGCGAATATTTATATTATGCCGACGGACATGAGTCCGTTCGAGCGCGCGCTGATACTGGATGAGAAAGGAGATGACGGCGCGAAGGAAGCGTATGAGAAAGCGCTGGAAAACGAGGATTGTACAGCCGACGCATACTGTAATCTCGGGATACTGGAATATGAAGAGGGGAGCACCGTGAAGGCGATAGACCGCTTCACTCTCTCACTCAAAGCAGACCCGAGACATTTCGAATCCCATTATAATCTTGCAAATCTATATTCTGAGCTGGGGAATTTGCCGCTTGCGAAGACTCACTATGAATTCGCGAGGGAGCTTCAGCCGGACTTTCCGGATATTTGTTTTAATCTCGGGATAGTTTACGCGATGATGCGTGACTATCAGTCTTCAGTGAAGGTGTTATCGGAATATAAAGAGATGGTACCGAAGGAAGAGGGTGAGAACGCGGAGAGGTTGATAGAGAGTATTAAAAAAATCACGGGGTGATTTTTTCAGTGTTCAATTATTAGTAGTGAAGAGTAGTGAACTTTTAATGGTTTGAATGGATTTTAAATTTATATAAAAAAGTTATGACAGTAAAAGTTACAGTAGAGCATTGGCAGGATGACGGATGGTATGTCGGAAAGATAAAAGAAATTCCGGGGATATTCAGCCAGGGTGAAACATTAGAGGAGCTAAAATCAAATTTAAGAGAAGCATATCAAATGATGATGGAAGAAGAGGAAAAGGTTTCTCGCGAATTGAAAGTATCCGAAACTGAACTTGATTTAGACGTGTGAAGAGAAAAGAATTCCTGAGAGATCTGGTCAAAGAAGGCTGCCACCTTAAACGACACGGAGCTAATCATGACATCTATATTAATACAAAAACCGGGAAGAAAGCTCCTGTCCCCCGTCACAATGAAATTAAAGATTCATTATGTAAGCTAATTCGAAAGCAATTAGGAATATCTTCTAAATAGATTTGCCTATCCAGGTTTTTATTTCATTACAAATTAATTTTATTACTTCGCTATCGGTGAGGTCGCTGGTTTTGGGGACGTGGAATGAGTGGTCTGCTCCTTCGATCGTGAAGAGCGTGGATTTTTTACCGAGCTTTTTGACGAGGGGTTTCATCAGGTCGTATGACGCGAGGGCGTCACGGGTGCCCTGCAGAAAAAGCATTGGTACCTTCACTTCGAATAAGTGCGCGGCGCGGTCAGATGACGGCCTACCCGGCGCGTGAAGAGGAAAACCAAAAAAGACGATGCCTTTGATGTTAGAGAGCATATCTTCAGAAGCGGCGGTGGAGGTCATACGTCCGCCGAAAGATTTACCGCCGGCAAAGACGGGAAGTTTCGGGTAGAGTTCCTGCGCTTTATCAACTGCTGCAGCTACCGCGGCTGTGGCAACGGGTTTACGGTCGGGGACTTTCTTTCCTGCTTCCATGTAAGCGAAATTATATCGAAGAGTTGCTATGCCGAGTTCGCCCAGTGTATTAGAGACGGTCTCCATGAACTTGTTTTTTATGCCCGCGCCTGCGCCATGAGCGAAAACGAGAATGGCTTTTGGTTTAGCGGGTGAGTATAACAGAGCGGAGACAGAGCCGATCTCTTTGCCCCGAGTACTCGGGGTAATCTTCAGGGATTTTTTGGTGAGCTTATTCATGTGTATAATTTTAGCGGCTAAAGCCACGTTTTAAATTTAACTTGTTACCCACGAGCTGAAGCTCGTGGCAATTCAATGCCTTGGTAAAAGTTAAATGTGTTGTTAGGTTTAAAGTTAGGTATTTAAAGGATATTATGAAATGGAATCTACGGATATGGAAATTTTGAGTTGAAAAATACCGGTATATGGGATATAATAGAGAAGAAGTTGTGGGGTTTCGGAGAATAAAACACCGGCTGAAATGAAAAAAGTTTATATAATAATTCTTACATTTTTATGCTCCTTTGCACAGTATAATTCATCTAAAGGACAGATAGTATTTAATTGGTCACAGCAAAATTCAGGTACGACTAATCTGTTATACACCTGTAAGGCCGTAAGCGAGATGGTTTGCTGGGCTGCCGGATCAAATGGAACTGTCAGAAGAACGACTGACGGAGGCACTAACTGGATTAATGCAAATCCAAACCCTGGAGTATTAACAGGTACAATACGTAATATGGAGGCAATCGATGGAAATACCGCATGGGTAACGACAGAGACATCGACGAGCACTAAAATTTACAGGACCAGTAACGGAGGGAATAACTGGGTGAGTGTTTATTCGAATACAACGGGATTGATCAAGGGTATAAGGATGTATGATACAATGAACGGAATAGCTATCGGAAGTCCGATAAGCGGATTCTGGAACGTTCTTTTGACAACAGACGGGGGAAACAGCTGGAACAGCGCACCGAATCCACCGGCAGCAGATTTTATACACCAGGCGGTTCATAATAGTTTTCAAGTAGATGGGCCGTCGAACATATACTGGGGAACGAGTTTAACTTCAATATTCATGTCGACGAATGGGGGATCAAATTATACTGAGAACTCAACTCCCGGTGCGGGGATCTACATTTTCGCACTCAGGATAAGTCCGAACGGGACCGGGCTGGCAGCGGGGACATCGATGAGCAGGTCAACCAACGGCGGAGTGACATTTCAGTCACATAGTGTGCCCGGCGCGGGAAATATAAACGGGATAGAAAGCTCAGACAATTACTGGTGGTACATAAGGGGAACAAAAGTATATCACAGCACAGATAACGGAGTCAGCTGGACAGAACAATATACATCTCCACAAACTATGAATCATTTGGATTTTCCCGGCAATATATCGGGAAACCCTACCGGCTGGGCAGTGGGAATCGGGGGGCATATTCATAAAATGACAGGTACATTAACAGGTTTAACAGCGATAAATAGCTCTTTGCCGAATGAATTTAATCTTGGGCAGAACTATCCGAATCCATTTAACCCTACGACCAATATTAATTTTAAGATTAAGAATTCAAATTTTGTCAGTCTAAGAGTATATGATGTATCGGGTAAAGAGGTTGCTATACTTATAAATGAGGTCTTAAGGTCAGGGGAATATGTTTATACATTTAGCGGGGAGAAGTTACCCAGCGGGGTATATTTTTACAGGCTGGAAAGTGATGAATTTACTGCGGTAAGAAAAATGATTATGGTGAAATAAAAAGTGGACAGGGCCGGAATCGAACCGGCGACACACGGCTTTTCAGGCCGTTATTTTCACTGCTTAAATTCTGTTTTATTACTCTTGATAAGTGCACTGGTAATTAAATTGGTTAATCGTTCAGCTTCTTAATTAATTCATTCTTTTTTCTGAGCTCATCTTCAGCCTTGAGCGCTCTTTCCTTCCATTGATTCAGCTCATCTTTTCGATCGTATTTCTTTTGAGTAAGAGCTGTAACCATATCTATTCCAATATCTCCACAGATTACCATTAAATAAATGGCTTGCTGCCAGGCTTTTTTAGCGCGGTACATTCTATGTAATATACCATGAGGTATACCGGTCCTGATCGATTGTTGATTGTCATTATCCCCTGGCCTGATCTCTTCCCTTCGGCGCAGTAAATATTCAGATATCTTATTTCCGGCAATTTTGCTGATTTTATCCATATTTTTTAATATTGTAGATTACAGAGTATATATTATCGAAATTACAGAGATAATGGCTCAGGGGAGCTCCACAGTGGCTCCTGTGGCCATTTAAACAGTATTATTTAAAATATATTAAATTCGGTGGCATACCATTTATTTGAACTGAACTCATAAAGGATACGGCCATTAAAATTACTTCCCTGGATCGAATATTCCTGAGTACCTTCCTGGGAGCGTTCCTGAGCTGTTGAGGTCACATTATACACGTTTCCGGATACGGTAAGTTTAATAACTTTCGTATGGCCTTTATTGAACTGTGCCAGGATCTCAATTTCTTCTTTCATATTAATATGATCGTTTTATATATAAAGATGATATAAATGAATGATAATAATTTTTTCTTTTTGAACATGCTGGCTCCCGGGATCTCATTAGTAAAAGCGCAAGAGGGCATAATAACATAAATAAAGGTATCATTGTAAAAAAAAGAGCAAGCATAATTATAAAGCCGAAGATCGATATCCTTTTCTTTTCTATTGATGGTGTAACTTTATTACAGTTTATACAGTATTTCATTCTATCCATACCCTCGCATAATGAGAATCCATTGCATAAGAATATTGTAGTCTAACATGTACTGTATACCCGTCTTCTTCTTTTGAATAATACATAGCTATTTGATCTGATCCGTCAGGAGCTTCTTCATATCCGGATTGATATTCTCTAAAACCATTTCTTAATAACTTATTCTGTTTTTCGTGTAGATACTGGCCGGTTTTTTCAAACATTCTCTTATACTTATTTTCAATTTTATCTCTCTCTTTATTTTTCTCATCGATAGCGGCTAACTCTTGCTTGCAAATTTTAATCTTTTCTTGAGCGTCAGCATAGTTCGAATCAGATTTTTCAACTTCCTCAAATTTACTCAATGCGTTTCTGTATGAATCAGCTTCAAACAGATCCATTCCTTTTTCGTATGATGTTTTTTCTGAGTATATTTTTTCATCTTTCTGTAATTCTACTGTACCATCTTCCCTCTTTGAAACATCTTTATTTTTATTACTGCAGGCAATCCATACCAGGATTAAAATTGATAAAGGAATAATTAATTTTCTCATTTACTCCTCCTGAATCTATTTTTTTGATAGTATTATATTTCTTATTACAAAGTAACAGTTTGTACCGTCGGATGTCATTATATAAAGAAATTCCTTTTGAACTCCGGGGGATGGAGCTGTAAACTCTACACTAGTATAAGTGTTTTGATTCCCGGGTATTGTTACATTAATAAGATCAATTTCATTTGATCCATCCATATAAAAGATCCTAATTCCATATGAGGTAGTATTATTGGCAATATACTCGAGGGAAATCTTTACACTATCAGAATTTGTAAAATCCAGATTGCCTAATGATCGAGGATTTGTGAAAATCGATCCGCAGGTAATGCTATCAAGAGTACCTGAATTAGAGTAAACTGTGACATATCCATTCCCATTAGTGCCGCCATTAGTTGATACAGGATCACTTGAGCAGCCATATAAAATTAATCCGGTAATAATTATCAGAAATAATCTATTAATCATATTTTTTGTTTTATTCTTAAGAGCTCAGCAAGAGCTAAAGCAAACGTACCAAATAAAATACCTCCAAAAAAAGATCCAACTGCAGCAATAAAATAGAAATCAGATAATAAACTCTTTGAAGCTGCTGCTGCCATAAATAGTGCAGCTCCACCAAAACCACCTAAGTAAGTAGCAATACCAAGTAAGATTAAAAACGTTCTCATTTCTTGATCTCCTTGTTTTAAATTGGTAGTAATTATTTTAATTTTAGTCTATACTTCCCTTTTATATTATAATTATAATATCTGCCGAATGAATCAGCATTTTTAAACTCGTGCCAAATATCAAGAGGTACATTCTGATGAATGTAAAGTTTTTTATCGGTTGTATAGCAAAAGAAACCTTTCTTACCATCGCAGCTCAGATACCAGGCGGACCTGATCCAACTGCTTTTAGATGTATTAACTTCATCTGTAAATGGATAAGTGGCATTAAGGATCAATTCATCTGCTTCCTGATAGGAGCTGAAGGAATTAGGAAGATCTTCACATGTATAGGAGCTGTTACTGAAAGCATAAATAGAAAGGCCTATTGCTCCAACAATGACAAGATAGATCCAGCTGTACTTAGTCCATTCAAAGATTGTTTTTCTCATTCGCAAAAGTACTCCCATATTACTTCGCCAAAAGTACCGGGTATAGGTTCTTCAGGTGGCTCATTGTCAAGATCGCTGCTGTATGAGGTATCATCAGTATAATACACTACGAACTTTAAATATTTTAATGTTCTATTCAAGCAATCTAGACGTATTTTATTTAAAGTATAATCAATATATTTACTGCCGGATTTTTTCTTCTTTTCATAATACCATTCAATCCAAACTTCAACATTATCAGAGTTTCTTGTAACAGTCTTTGTATCATAATAGATCGTGACTGTTTAATCCATATCAATATATACCCATCTATCTTGAGTCTATGATTCCTTTGGCAATGATAAAATAAGCAGTCCAAATAATATTATAATGAGAAATTTATTCATACCATTCTACGGTCCAATACCATTCTGCATTTTCAATGTTTTCTACAGACTGAAATATTTTATTAAGTTTCTTATTTATTACTTCTTGATCTTCCATTATATCTTTATGTGAACTTTCAATAGATGTGAGCTTCTTTTTAATTTCATCATATTTTAAAGTTTGATTATTCCTATACTGGGAATCAAAATAAAGATTAGTACCTGTACCAATTAAAACAAGAAACAATAATACAACTGTTATCCAGTTAAATAACCTCATAGTATTTCTCCTTAAATTTAATCTTAATACAGATCCCTTATTAATCGAATACATTTATAGAAGTTGTAAACCTCATTGTATTGATGAATGGATGTATCGTAAATAGTATTAATAGGTTTAAGAAGAAATGTATTCTTGTCTTTAGTAGATTGAAATAATTTAATATTTGTATTTAAAGTACCTGGATCAGCTCCTCTGAAGTTAGTAGCAACAAGATCTCCATTCTTTGGTTTTTGAATTTCTGAAGCAACGATGAGATCTTTATCTCTAATCAGAGGCAAATTACTATCTCCTTTTACTTCTAAAATCACAGGATTTCTAAGCCCTTTTATCTTATCAATCGTTTTATATTCTACCGGCTCATCTTGAAATATGAGAGCCGGAGAGCCGCAGGGAATATTAGCATATACCGGTAAACGCATTATATTTTGTGGTAATTCTGATTGTACATTTGTGTTAATTATATCCCCTTTACCGGTTTCAATAAAAACAGGATTGATCCCTTTATCAATCAATACTGCTTTAGTCTTATTTCCCATATTCCTATCGCCCCTTAAATACTGATGAATAGAGGTATTGCGGATACCGGTGAGCTTAGAAAATTCAGATACTTTCTTATGCTCAGGAGTATTTGGTGTTAACTCATCCAAAATAGCCCGGAATATGGATTTTTTAGACGTCAAAATAATAACGCATTTGAGTTATTTATATGTTGACAAGATAACGCAATTGTATTATCTTTGTATAAGTTTGTAATACAAAGCTATACAACCCTTAATTAAAGCACAATGACTAAAACTCTAAACCAAAAGAAAAAAAATAGCAAAAGTAAGCCAGCTGTGAAGAATTTTGTAGTGCAGGTTAGAATGACTGAAAAAATGAAAGATATGCTAAATGATATAAAAGATGGTGATTTAGAAAAAGATCCGGACGCAATTCGAAGATTAATAAAAGCAGAATACGAGAGAAAAAATTCTGAAAATGTAACTGAATAGAAAAACCGCTTAACTGCAATTAAGCGGCTTTCCGTAAATCAAAAATAGTAAGAAATGCAAAACAAAATTAACAATTCTATAAACGAAACTCAATTCACTGAGTGGGAATGGCTTAATGATGATATGGATAACAATGATACAGCAATAGATATAGATGAGGAATACAACCGCTTTATAGATCATCAATCAAGAGTAAAGGTAGTATTCGAAGATGATCCTGATCTCCTTAATTATACTCTTTATGTTGATGGAGTAAAAATTGAAACGGTCCGATTATTCGGAGTACCGGTAGGAACGTGGAAATCTCTTTACTATGATTTGGAACGTAAAGGGTTTCATATGATAGGAAAGCGAGATGATAAATTTCCAATATATAAAAAATCAGTTACCGGTATGACATTCTGGAAGATACTCGATAGTAAAACAGTATTAACTATCAAATGGGGAGCTCTTAACATCAATCATTATTCACAATTCACAATAAATGATCTTCTAAATAATATTCAAGATAACTATAAAGATAGTAATGAGGATGAATGGAATGAAGCTCTTCAAGATTGTGAAAAGAGGAGGGTAGGTTAATGGGTAGGGCTGCAAACAAAAATACATATACTAAGATGTGCCCTGTTTGTAAAAAGACTTTTAAAACTCCTTATAAGCAAAAAGTAAATTGCAGTGTAAACTGTACCGCTGTTAAAAATGAGGAAAGATTTATTGAAAAGAGCAGTACTCCACGGGGAAATATAATGAAAGAAATAGGGGACCGTATTTTTGAAATAAATAAAGGTGCTAAATGGCCTGAGCCTGAGGAGGTTTTTGAGGTATTATGAAAGAAGAGATCAGAACATTCATCTATGAAGGCAATGAGTATTACTTCTACCAATTTACAACTACTGAGGGGGAGACGCTTACTGCAGTAGATGAAACATTGGAAGGATGTAAAAAGCAAGTAGTATTTATGATGAGGAGGGTGAAATGAGCAAAGGTGAAATAACAAAAGCGCACGTTAAGGCAATCGGTAATATTTTAGAGTATAATTCCGATGAAAAAAGGGATTATGAAAATCAAGATCATCCTGCAAACCATATTTACGTTGATTTGAAAAAATTATATGAGCTAGGCGAGATTCTAAAGAAGCAATTAGGAATGAAGTATGACAATTAAATTATTATCACAACCAAAGGACCTTTATACAACCGGCTGGAAGTGCTGTCTTTGTAAAAGAGATTTCACTGAAGCAAACGGTAAGCCTGTTACTTGTGATGAATGCTTTGATGAGCAATGCAAGAATCCAAATGTAGGATATAAAAACAGAGTATCAAGATCTAAATTTCCGTTAAAGGATCCCTCACAAAAGAGGGATATTTCTACAAATAAAAAATAAGGATTAATTAAAATGAACGAAGCAATCACAGTTCAAAATGGCAATGGGAGTGCCCTTGCCTCACAGAGTTACTTTGTAACTCAACCAATGAAAGCTCTCGAGCTTGCTAATACAGTGGCCGGTCTTGTAAAAGAGAAAAATCTGGCACGGAATATTAGCGGCAATCAATATGTAATTGTCGAGGGCTGGCAATTCGCGGGATTAAACTTAGGTTTACTTCCTATAGTCCACGAACCTGAACGAATGAATACAAATATTGAAGGTGAGATCAAATATAAATGCCGTGTTGATCTTGTCGATCCAAACGGGATAGTTCGCGGGCATGGTTTTGCAATTTGCTCTAATCAAGAGAAAACTAAAAAATCTTTTGATGAGTATGCGATTTATTCAATGGCTCAGACAAGAGCTGAGGGTAAAGCTTACCGTAATACAATTGCCTGGCTAATGAAAGCAGCCGGATTTGAAACAACTCCATATGAGGAAATGGATGAAGTTGAAAATAATCAGGCAAAATCAAAACCAAAGCAAACTAAAACTCTTTCACCGGCTGAAATAAAGCAGGGATTGGAAACAGCTGAAAAGGAATTGAAGAAAGCCGGCAGCCGTGAAGATGTATTGAAGATTTGGAACTCATTCCCTGAACTTAAAAAGAATAAACAGTTTCAAGAGCTCGTAAAACCTTACTCAGAGAAATTTCCTGAAATGGGTAATGGTGTTATGCCGGGTGATGTTATCGATCTGAAAAAGCTGGATGATGTGAAGAAACAACTTAAGGGCTGTAAATCAGAGGAAAGCCTTGATGAACTGTACGAGGTTATAACATCTGATGAGGGTTATTCAAAGCTCAACGAAAAACAGCAGCAGGAATTATTTGAGTATTATGAAGGCTGCAAGTTTGACTTTCACAATAAAGCTGATGAATCGGAGGGCGAAACGGATGGACAATAACAATAATGAGAATGGTAATACATTCCTGGCAATAAGAACTGAAGCTCACACTAAAACGGAGTTAAAGGAGCTTGTTACTAAATGGTGTGATAATCCGGATGTACCGGCTCTACAAAAATATATTTTTATTAAAGAGCTGGAGAACGCTGTAAAGCTCGCTATTGAGCAGTTAAGAGGTCCGGCTAAAGTTTCTTACCTGGAGTTTACAAAAGGTGAGACTAACAAAACGGAATATTTTGGTGTAACTGTTAGTACTCAATCCACTATTACAAAGAAAACTCTAGAGAAACAATATCTCTATAGTGATACCGTCGATCAATTAGTTAAAGAAGCCGAAGATCTTGAAAAGCAGCTGAAGGCAAAGAATGACGCTATTAAGGCGATGAAGGTAATGGAAATAAATCAAGGTACTGCAAAAGAGATCACTACGGATTCACTGTTAAGTGATGAAGTTGAAGAAAAGGAATTACCGGTAGAAGATACTTTTAATTTAGTAATAACCTTAAAAGATTAAAAATGTATAACCCGGAAACACTGTTTGTAGGAATTTTGCTTTATTGCCTTTTGGCCGGCTTTGTTGCTATGCTCTGGGGTAATAGCCATTCTCCTATGGTAAAAAAGAACCGCAAAAATTTTTACAAGTAATCCTGTAATTTACAGTATGAAAAATATACAAAGTAAGAAATGGGATTATCATTATCAGTGGATCCGGGTACTTCTTTTAACTTGTAATACCTTTGATGAATTAAAAGAGCAATGGAGTAAACTTCAGGAGCCGATAAATAAAAAACTGACAAGCTTAGAACGGTTTCTGATTATTCATTATAAAAATAAAAGAAAAAAGGAATTGGAAAATGGATCTAAAACAGTTTCAACTAATTAAGATCTCCTCTATAAAGGAATCTAAAACCAATCCGCGAAAGTCATTCGAGGATAAACCTCTTAAAGAGCTCGCCGATAACATCAAATCGATGGGAGTACTTCAGCCGATCTTAGTAAGACCTCTAAAGGCGGCTGGTAGACTACCATCATATATGGAGCAATATGAGATTGTTGCCGGCGCTCGACGTTTCAGAGCTTCAAAACTTGCCGGCATAGAAACTATTCCAGCCCGGGTACAGGAGCTCACTGATGAGCAAGCTATGGAAATCCAGATCATAGAAAATCTTCAAAGAGTAGATATAAATCCTCTTGATGAAGCTGAAGGATTTCAAGCGCTCATTGACACAAAGAAATATAATGCAGATAGTTTGGCTGATAAAATCGGCAAATCAAAAGTGTATGTGTATCAAAGATTGAATCTCAACAATCTCTCAAAAGAAGCAATGAAATTACTTGCTGAAGAAAAAATGACTGTTACCCACGCTATTATAATTTCCAGATTAAATAAAGAACAGCAAGCACAGGTACTGGAAGATCTATTGTTTGATTATGGTGATTCATTAGTAAGTATCAGCGAATTAAAGGATCAGATTGCCAGGAATATTTATATGTCATTAAACAAAGCTCCTTTTAGCAAAATTGATGAAAACTTGAATCCAAAAATGGGAGCTTGTATAAATTGCAGATACAGGACCGGCTCCAATCCAAATCTATTTAATGATCTGGGTAAAGAAGATCACTGCCTTAATGCTGAATGCTATAAAGAAAAGATAAAGGCTGATATAAAAAGGAAATTTGAAAATGCAGAGGCTGAAGGTTATGAGCCTAAGTATATAAGTGATTACTATTCATCAAACAAGAGTAATGATTACCCTGGTATGTTATTTAACTCAGGTTTTGAGGTAACAACAAAAAAGGGATGTAGTTCAGTCACTAAAGGTATTTACGTTGAAGGATTTAGTAAAATTGGTGGTGAGGTAGCCTTCATCTGCTGCAATCCAAAATGTAAAGTACATGGTAGTAGAATTTTTATATCTGGCGGATCAAGTGGATCGAGTTCAGGAACAGATCTTAATAAGGAGTGGAGAGCTCGACAAAAAAGGGAAGCATTTAACCGAAAGGTTTCAGAACAAGCTGATATAAAAGTATTAAAGCTTTTAATGAATAAGAGCATTCTGCTTGATAAGAATGATTATATAGAGCTCCTGGAAGATATTTCATTTACTCTTGATGATAACGAATTAGCTGTAATACACGGCTGCCTGGACGCGAAAGACTATCAGAGTAGATTTACGGGCTCTAAAGGTAAATCTGCAATGCAAAGGTTTAGCTTAAAGCAGCTTCAAAAAATGGTTAAGGCTGTGATGGTAGCTAAAATGCACATTAACGATCAGATTAAAATATTAAAGCCTAAGGGTATTGACATAAAGCAGATTGAAAAAGATACCCGCAAAGAATTAAAAGAAAAAGAAGAAAAACCTAAAAAGAAATCAACTACAAAAAAAGTTGTCAAGAAAAAAACAGTCAAGAAAAAGACTGCTGGTACCAGAGGGAAAAAGTAATTTAACTGCTGCGGAGTACCTTAATCTTTCCGGAGGTACTCCTGCACGTTCTTCGAAATATAATAATAAGATCACTGAAAGAGACGGCTTTAAGTTTCATTCAAAGAAGGAAGCGGATTATTACAGTGAGCTCCTACTGAAGAAAAAAGCCGGAGCAATAAAAGATTTCACAATGCAAGGTAGGTTTTCACTTATACCGGCATTAAAAGGTAAGGAGAGGAATTACAGAGAAAAATATTACCTGGCTGATTTCATAGTAACTAATAATGATGGATCTGTGGATGTGATCGACACTAAAGGAAAGAGAACAAAGGAATACCAGATTAAGAAACACTTGATGTATCAAATTCACAAAATCGAAATAATCGAGGTATGAACAAATTTATTCACTCAAAATTACAGGAGGCTATAGAATAATGCTCAGAAAGCTATGGAGTACTACTTTGATAACGGTAAGGATGATGTAGGAAAAGAATTAAGGCTATTGATATTTGAAGCTTCGGACGTTCTCAATGATCCAAAAGTAAGTATTAATCAAATAACGAAGTACACACAAAAATTAAACCAATACTAATATGGAAAGCACTTATTTAGATCCAAACAGTGAGGACATAAATACCTGGGCATACATTGAGATCTTCGGACATGATTGTTTAGCCGGAAGGATTTCAACACGGAAATTAGGAACTGAAATTATGTTCCAGGTAGATGTTCCAAAGGGTGATACTGAATTTTCTCATTCAGAGTTCTTCAGTCCTAAATCTATTTTTTCAATTAAACCAACAACAGAGGATTACTGCCGGCAATTTACAAAAGCAAGATCATCATTCAGCCGCCAGGTACTTCCTTATATTCCACAATCAAATCAATTAACCGCTCCTCAGAAATCAGAAAACGATCCGCCGGAATATGATCCAAATTCTGAAGGTGATGATGAGCCTTTTATAATAGATTAAATATCAAAAAAATGAAAAAATTATTTTATCTGTTTTTTATTGCCGCTATTATAGCAACCCTTCCGGGATGTAGTGAAGATCAGAACCCAATTATTCCTACAGCTTCGGATAAAATTGATGTACCTGATACTGCCAGAGTACTCAGGATCAAGATTGATTTCTATGATTCTACCGGTACGATCTATTTA
>CALGOI010000383.1 GCA_937959065.1 uncultured Ignavibacteriota bacterium
CATATTCTGAATCTCTACAAATGTGCGCTTGAATTCCGGACTTGTTTCATCTACCAGCTCGCTTACATTTGTTACAGTTTTATCTACTTTTGAAGTAATGCTGTTAATTGATGTTCTGTTTTCAGATACAAGTGAGTTCAGATTTCTCGATGTTACCTCAAAATTAGACATTGTGCTCTTAAGATCCATTTTTAACTGGCCGTCACCGACAATTTCATTAACATTTACTAGCACATCCTGGAGCTTTTCAGAATTGTTTGTGAAACTATGTAATAATGTATCAACCTGACCGGTCAATCCGCCAAGTTGTTTCATTATTTCATTTATATCACCGCTGGAACTTCCTCTTAATGGAGCGGTCAGGTCAACTACCATGTCGCCTTTACCCGGATCTATGTACAGCTGCTTTCCACCGGTAAATGATGTCATTGCAACTTCAACACTGTATCCTGACTTTAGAACAACTTCTTTATCGAGTGTGAAAATAATCTGAACCGAATCTCCAACGAGACTCATTTTTTCAACATCACCCTTCCTGACACCTTTCACTGTAACCGGATCGCCTTCATTTAATCCGCCTACACTTCCCTGGAAATAAACCGTGATGACGTTTCTTCCCGCACCTATAACAAATCCCTTTGTCCAAAAAACTGTTGCTAGTACAATAACTATTGCTATTGTGACAAATATACCAACTTTAACTTGTGAATGCTGTCTTGCCATTTATCCTTGTTTGGAAATTTCGAGAATTTTGTATTCGTTTTTACCTTCAGCTGCTTCTACTATTGCTACTTCGTTTACTTTCTTACCAAGTAATGCCTGTCCGATTGGTGATGTAATAGAGATCTTATCCTGCTCAAAGTCTGCCTCTTCAGGTGATACCATTTTAAATGTGACTTCCTCTTTATAGCTTACATCAAGAACTTTGACTATTGATAATATATACACCTCATTATCAGGTATATCATGCGGCTCCAGAACTTTAACCCTCGATAATAGATTTTCTAATTTGCTAATCTTTAACTCAAGATGAGACTGTTCTTCTTTTGCTGCATCATACTCAGCATTTTCGCTCAAATCTCCATGTGATCTTGCTTCAGCTATTCTTTCAGCAACTTCCTTTCTTGCGTTTAATCTCAGATCCCTTAACTTCTCTTCAAGTTCTGATAATCTTTGTTTTGTCAGATAAACTGTTCCTTGTGACATCGTAATTTAGTTTACTTAGTTATTTATTTCTTAGATGATTTATTAACTAAAATCATATGGCCGAGTTTATCCCTCTTTGTTGAGAGATAATTAATATTCTCCGGATTAGAAGGTACTTCGATCGGTACTCTTTCTACAATATCCAATCCATATCCTTTCAGGCCAATGACTTTTTTAGGATTATTTGTTAGTAATTTAATCTTTCTTACACCCAGATCATAAAGGATCTGAGCGCCAATTCCATAATCTCTCAGGTCAGGTTTAAATCCAAGCTCAATATTGGCTTCGACAGTATCTCTGCCTTCATCCTGCAGCTTGTATGCTTTCAACTTATTTGACAGCCCAATACCTCTTCCTTCCTGTCTCATATAAAGCAGTACGCCATTACCTTCGTTCTCAAGTATCTGCATAGTCTTCTCAAGTTGCTCTCCACAGTCACACCTCAACGAATGGAATAGGTCACCGGTTAAGCATTCCGAATGAACTCGAACCAATATAGGTTTTTTAGGATCTATCTTTCCTTTAATTAACGCTATATGCTCCTTCGAATCGACTGTACTTCTGTATAAAGCTGCTTTGAATTTACCGATGCGGGTAGGAAGCTTGGTTTCAACAATTTTCTCCACCAGCTTTTCACTTTCTAATCTGTAT
>CALGOI010000384.1 GCA_937959065.1 uncultured Ignavibacteriota bacterium
CCGTTAAAAAATATGACCAGTGGTCTGACCATGAGAGGTCGCGGTATCCGTCCGTTTTGGTTTTGGTGAACTTCCCGTAAAACCCGTACTCATTATTTATCATTCCTGATGAGTATTCAAGCGAGTAGCGTTTTGAATTGTAGTCACCGTATCCTCCCGTTGCTTTAAGAAATGTATGCCTGAATGGATTTATAGTCTGAATGTTGACGACACCTCCAATCGATGAAGAACCATAAAGAGCTGTACCGATACCCCGCTGTATCTGTATATCTTCTACCGAAGCTGTGAGGTCGGATACATCCACCCAGTAAACCTGGTGGTCTTCAGGGTCGTTTTGCGGAATACCGTCGATCAAAATCGATATCCTTCGCTGGTCGAAACCCCGTATCGTGAAATAAGAATAACCGATCGATGCGCCGGATTCCGAATAAGCGTTGATACTGGTATTGCCGTTAAGGAACATCGGCAGGTCTTCCATCCAGTAGTACTCATCGATCTTTTTCCTGTCGATGTTTTCGAGTGTAATGGGTGTAGTGCCTTCGATTCCCTTTAAGGCATCTACTTCTATAGTCTGTACTTCATAGACAGTATCCTTTACGGTTTCATCCTGTGAATGGGAAGGTGAAGCAAATAGAAATAAAAGTGTAAGTGTGAGAACAAACTTTGAAATAAATTTCATTTTGAAATTTTCTCCTTAAAAAACGAAAACGCTTAACCCTTCTCCGAACCTGACAAAAGAGAGAAGAATTAAGCGTTTAAAAATTAATTGCCTACGCCGGTATTATCCGGATCAGGTTCTGTCCCTGAAATAAAATGTGTTATTCGGGACACCGGGTATGATCTCAGCCTTTCCCATTGGGAAAAGCACCCCGGTAATTTGTGCTTTGTAATGAACTGATACAAATTAACTATAATGGAAACAAAAAAAAACGCTTAAGCCTTCTTATTCTGAAAAAAGGATTAAGCGTTCAAAATATATCCCTACGCCGGCATTACCCGGATCAGGTTCCTGTGCCGATGTAACACAGTGGGTATCTTCTCAGCCGCTCCTATTTATGGGAACAGCACCCCAATATTTTTGCCGAAAGAACTTACTCTAAAGTTATAAACTTTCTCACTTTTTGTCAAGAAAACTATTTTCAAAACATAGGAATTAATTTGAGGTATTATTGTTTCTCATTATATCCTGTTTTTTTGTGCTTTCTCAAACGATTTATTTTACCATATTTAAAAATTCTGCTTATTAAACTGGGTTACCACACTTGAAAAGACCTGTAAAATACATTTCAATTATTGCCCTTATTTTGGTAGTGATTGCGGCAATTATTATTGTACCTAAACTAACTTCCACTAAAGACAAATCCGATGAAAAAGGCGGAAACCAGCGTAACCAGACAGTTCTGGCGGATGCCTATGTAGTGAAAGATGAAGTCCTCGAAAACAGCATTAAAACCGTTGGGACTATACTCGCTAACGAAGAAGTCGAAATCAGGAGCGAAATCTCCAAAAAAATCTCCGGAATTCATTTTAAGGAAGGAACATACGTTGGAAGAGGAAAGACTCTTTTTACACTCGATAATTCCGACTTATATGCCCGTATGAGAAAGCTTGAAATCCAGGAAGATCTGCTGCTTAAGAAAATGGACCGAAATGATAAACTGCTGGAAAAAGGACTACTACCTCAGGAAGATTACGAGATAGCTGAAACCGAGCTGGAACAGGTACGCGCCGATATGGATATTGTTTCTATAGAAATTTCAAAAACGCACATAAGAGCGCCAATATCGGGTATTGTGGGATTGCGTGAAGTAAGCCGCGGCAGTTATGTCTCTCCATCAGTACCATTAACCCGTATCCAGGATGTTAGCAGAATCAAGATCGATTTTTCGATTCCCGAAAGATATATGTCAGTATTCAAAGTCGGGCAGAAGATAAAATTCAATGTAGACGGACAGGATGAGGTCTTTGAGGGTGAAGTTTATGCGTTCGAGCCGAAAATAGAAGGTAATACTCGCTCGCTGGTTTTAAGAGCATACAGCTCTAACCCGAACAAAAAATTATTACCCGGTACATTCGCGAATGTGACCCTGAACCTCGAAAATATCCGGGACGCTATGATGATACCATCCGAAGCGGTAATACCCAAATTAAACGGTCACGACGTATTCATTCTAAAGAACGGACAGGCGAAATTAGTCTCAGTCGATCTGGGTACACGTACCGGTGACAGGGTGCAGATTGTAACAGGCTTGGCTCCCGGAGATACAGTCCTTACAACAAACATACTCCGCCTTAAAGACGGGGCGCCTGTAAAAGTCGAAAACATACAATAACACATAATGAGCCTATCCTCGATATCAATAAAGAGACCCGTTCTTGCGATAGTGATGTCTATCGTACTGGTCATTTTTGGTGTCGTGGCATTTACAAATCTCGAAGTAAGAGAATACCCAAGCGTTGACCCGCCTGTGATATCCGTGACCACTAATTATCCCGGCGCGAATTCGGACGTAATAGAAACTCAGATCACCGAACCACTCGAACAATCTCTAAACGGTATAGAAGGAATCGAAGTAATCCGCTCGGAAAGCCAGGAGCAGTCGAGCCGTATAACGATTGAATTCGATCTAGACAGGGACCTTGAAGCAGCCGCAAACGATGTAAGGGACAGGGTTTCCAGCGCGCAAAGAAACCTTCCCCCGGATGTGGAAAATCCCGTAGTCCGAAAAGCAGACGCGGATGCTATGCCCATCATATTTATGTTCGTCCAGAGCGATACGAAGAATATAATGGAGGTGACCGAGTATGCCAATAACGTTATAAAAGAACGTTTACAGACCATCACGGGAGTTGCAGGTGTAAATATTTTCGGTGAGAAGCGCTACTCGATGCAACTGAGGCTTGACCCGGCGAAGCTTACCGCTTACAATCTTACTCCGATAGACATTCAAAATGCGCTGGACAGGGAAAATGTCGAACTTCCATCCGGGCGAATAGAAGGTGAAAATACGGAGCTTCCGATAAGAACTCTCGGAAGGATTAACACAGCCGAGGAATTTAACGACCTTATTATCAAAGAATCCGGTAATAATGTCGTCAGGTTCAGGGATATCGGATATGCAGTTGTTGCCCCGGAAAATGAGAGAACCGGAATCAGAAAGAGCGGTACCGATGGTATTGGTGTTTCACTGCAGTCCATGCCAGGTGCTAATCTCATCGAGATATCAAACGAATTCTGGAAGAGGTTTGCCGAAATAGAAAAAGACCTTCCGCCGGAGTACAGGATAGAAGTTGGGTTCGACTTTTCAGAATATGTACGAAATACAGTAGATGAAGTAGAGGCGACTATTTTTGTAGCGTTTGGTCTTGTTGTATTGATCATCTTCCTTTTTCTCAGGGACTGGCGCTCGACAATTATACCAATCGTCGCAATTCCCGTTTCCATTATTGCGGCTTTCTTCGTGATGTTCATGGTGGGATATTCCATTAACGTGCTTACACTTATGGGCATCATACTGGCTATTGGCCTGGTTGTCGATGATGCTATAGTTGTGCTCGAAAACATTTACTCGAAGATCGAGGAAGGATACGGTCCCGTACAGGCAGCTTTCAAAGGTGCGAACGAGATATACTTCGCGGTGATTTCCACTACATTGGCTCTTGCCGCTGTGTTTATGCCGATATTATTTCTCGAGGGACTTACCGGAAGATTATTCCGTGAATTTGCCGTTACAATTGGCGCTGCCGTTATCATATCATCATTCGTAGCGTTGAGTTTAACCCCTATGCTTTGTTCAAAGCTCCTTCGTAAACACGATAAGAGCAACTGGTTCTACAATAAAACAGAACCGTTCTTCCGGAAAATGGCAGCCATCTACGGAAGTATGCTTCACGGCTTTATGAAAGTCCGCTGGATGGGCTTTGTAGTTATAGCTGTAATGGGAGTGTTAGTCTTTATTGTCGGCAGCTCACTCCAAAACGAGCTCGCACCGCTGGAAGACAGGTCCAACGTCAGAGTGAACGTCACCGCTCCCGAGGGAAGTACATTCGAATACACCGATAAGTATATGAAAGAACTCACGAAGATGATAATCGATTCCGTGCCTGAAGTGCCCGGTCCAATCGAAATAGTAGCTCCCAGCTTCTCACGTCCCGGCGCTACTAATCGTGGAATAGTAAATCTCTACCTTGTACCGCCTGACCAGAGACTGCGCACACAGGAGCAGGTTTACCGTGTATTGCAGAAAAGTTTTAATCAGATAACCGGTGTTAGAGCGTTTGCCATTCAGCCGCCGACTATCGGCTCAAGATTCGCAAGACAGCCAATACAGTATGTTATTCAGGCGCCTAACTACGACAGGCTGGTTGAGGTGTTACCAAAATTCCTCGAACTTGCCGAGAACAGCTCGATCATTCAGAATCCCGACACGGATATGAGTATCAATAAACCTGAGATGCTCGTGCAGATAGACAGGGATAAAGCATCCTTGCTGGGTGTTTCGGTTGAAGACATTTCACGTACGCTTCAGATAGCTCTCGGCGGACAGAGATTCGGTTATTACGTAAAGGACGGTAAGCAGTACCAGGTAATTGGGCAGGTAGATAAACAGGACAGGAATGATCCGTATGACCTCAGGTTCTTATCTGTCAGAAGCCGTAACGGTGAACTGATACAACTGGACAACCTCGTTAAAGTCGAAGAGACCATCGCTCCTGCAGAAAGAAACCGTTACAACAGGTTCGTCTCCGCAACGATCTCTGCAAATCTTGCCCCGGGATATGCTATGGGCGAAGGACTTGCCGAAATGGACCGTATCGCGGCTGAAGTGCTCGACCCTTCATTCAGTACAGCGCTTACAGGGGAATCGAAGGACTTCGATGAAAGCTCATCATCGCTTGTATTCACATTCATATTCGCTTTGATAATAATATTTCTCGTTCTCTCCGCTCAATTCGAGAGCTTTATCGACCCGTTCATAATCTTACTAGCTGTACCGCTGGCACTGACCGGAGCAGTATTATCATTGTGGATCTTCGATCAGACGCTGAATGTGTTCTCACAGATTGGTATAATTATGTTGATAGGACTCGTAACGAAGAATGCTATTCTCATTGTTGAATTTGCTAATCAGAAGAAAGAGGCCGGGCTGGAAAAATTGCAGGCGGTCGAGGAGGCTGCCGAAGCGAGATTCAGGCCGATATTGATGACTACTTTATCCACTGTTCTTGGGATTCTGCCGATTGCTGTGGGTGCCGGCGCGGGTAGCCGCGTATCTCTTGGTATTGCTGTTGTCGGTGGATTGATTTTTGCTACATTCCTTACTCTTTTCGTAGTCCCATCAGTTTATTCGTACCTGTCCAGCTCTAAAGCCAAGGAGCATGTGAAAGAATTCGAAGAACTTGATCCCGAAGGCGAATTTGCCCGCATTCCGGATTAATTAGTAACCACAATGGGTTCTATCTCCAGCTCAACTTTATACTTCCTTTTTACTTTTTCCTTAATGAATTAAGCAAGATTTAACAGCGACTCAGTCGTTCCGCCGCCGTAGTTTACAAGGGCAAGAATATGTTTCTCGGATATACCGACCCCTTTTCTCTGGTAACCTTTCTCAAGACCGGAATTCTCAATCAGCCATGCTGCGGCGAGTTTTTTGCCATTTGGGTCCTCGAACTTTGGAAACTTCCTTCCCGATCTTTT
>CALGOI010000385.1 GCA_937959065.1 uncultured Ignavibacteriota bacterium
GCCATCCAGAAATTATTAAATCCTACACTCGAGTTTAATCCCGGATAGATACTCTTCTGCCAGTTATCTTTCAGATATAGATGATATATATTGTCGTTATACTCGTTTGGATTTCCGCTTAGCCAGTTTAGTAGAATAGCTTCCTTCTGTCTCGTATTATATAGAGGAGCAATTACCGGCTGTTGAAGACTGTAATAACTTGCTCTCGTCTGAAAATCTCCCCATGACTCGAGATAATGGTTGATCGGAAGCACATAGTTGCTTACTGCCGATGATTCACTCACCTGCTCCGTCATTGTTATAACGGTCGGTACACTCTTCAAAGCTTCGCCGTATCCGTATTCACCCGGCATAGTGTAAACAGGATTCGTATCGAAATGAATTACTACTGCCACTTTACCTGATGTCATTCCATTCACTAAACTGTCTATATTCTCCCTGGTATTCATCAATACAACGTTGCCTGTATTCGTCGTAACCGGTGGAGGTGTCTGCTCACCTGCTGCCTCTGTCTGAGTTTCAGTGGGTGTTACAGGAGCGCTTGTTGCACCTTCCAGTATATTATCAAATGAATAAAGCGCTGTCGCTCCAAGTGCATCATTGACCATATTGACCGCGATGTGCGTGGACTCAGGCAGCATGTTACCAGCCGATAGTATCGCTTTGCCTCTGTTTCCGCTCGCTGTAAGGTCTGTTACAAGCTGGTTCAGAGCAGCCTTATCTAAGTTATACTTGCTCGCGAAATCATCGAGGTTGTAGCCGCCGAAATTTCCCGCCGGCATAGATACGCCCCTTCTGGAAAGCTCTGCCGCTAAACTCATTACGAATTCCTCGATCGCGTCTGTCCTTATCCTCAATCTGTAATCTGCATTCATTCCCGTAAGCGAAGCATCACCCTCAATCGCATACAGCCTGTTAAAATCAACGCCGTCTATAACGTTCCTGCGCTCTGTATACAGTCTCACATTCTCAGGTACGTTTCCGCCTGAATAAAGGAAATCATCTTCGAGAGCAACGATCACATTAGCTTCATTCCACTTTACTATAGGGAATTTGCTGATGCCGTAACTCTTCCTGAATGCGCTGTCCTTTACGCTGTTATTTACTAACCCGTATGAATATACTTTTGTCGTTGGAAATGCCCTCTGGAAATCACCAAACAGCTTACTCTGTGTCGGCGATATCACTTCATCTGTTATGATTGCGATTTCTTTACCGCCGGCTGATGCGCTCTTGAGCTCATTAATAATATTCGTATCCAGCTCCTGCCAGCCTGTATCATTAAAGTTGCTCCTGTCTCCGCTGTGTCTTGGGTTTCTTATTCTCTCGGGATCGTACAGGTTAAGAATGCTTGCCTGTATCTTTGCTGTGGTCTTCCCTTTGGTAACAGGATGATCCGGATTTCCGTCAAGCTTTATGGGCCTTCCTTCCCTGGTCTTTACCAGTACACCGTAGTCCTGTCCGTTATATGTATATGTCGATGCGAAATAGTTTGGCTCACCGATGATAACACCTTCAGGCTGCTTATTATATGGAACTATCTCGCCTTTATCTCTGTAGTTTGAACATCCTGCTGCCGCTAAAGCTGCCGATGCGCTCATTAACGCAAGAAACTTCCTCCTCGACATTCCCGACATATTCTTTATATCAGGTGCCTGCTCGGCTTCCTTGCTAAACTCGTATTTCTTTGCTTCCAAAAAGGCTGGATCCCGGTGAAGCTCCCCAAAACTCCTCCAGTAATTTACCTCTTTTTTCTCCTTTGTCTCTTCATTGTTCATTTCCTTCTCAGTCTCGGGCAGTATGTATGAGCTTATGTCTAAGTTCTTTCTATCCATTCTGTATATTAAGAATTATTCTGTCTCTTTATGGAATGAGGATTCTCTTTAAACTTCACTGCGCCTGTGAATTTCTTGTTCTCAACAGCGCCTAATGCTTTGGACCTGAATATCTCCCATGGTGAGCGTAACATCGAATATACTCCAAGAGCTGATGCGCCCAGCATTACTATAAAACTCTTTCTCTTTATGTTCTTCATCTATATATAAATAGATTTACCTGTGACAGGCATTACAATATTCAGGACCTTTTTTGAGATTGTCCTTTATTAACTCAAATTCTGCTATCTTCTTTTCCGGGTTTCTGTGACAATCAAGGCAAGCACCCATAGTAAATGAATTTACCTGGCCTACCTTCTCCATCTTCGCTATATCTCCATGACAGTTCTTGCAGTCTATTCCTTTATTTACGTGAGAGCTGTGATTGAAATATACGAATTCCGGTACCCTGTGAATTCTCTTCCATGGTATCGGCTTTCCTTCCTCATAGTATTTTTGAAGCTTTTGTATCTCCGGACTGTCTGTTCTTGCCAGTGAGTGGCAATTCATGCATGTCTCTGCGGATGGAACATTTGCAAATGATGACTTATCTACACCAGAATGGCAGTATTTACAGTCGATTTGCATATCGCCTGCGTGAAGTTTATGAGAATAGTTTATTGGCTGATCCGGAGTATATCCAATTCCGTTTCTTTCGGCAAATGAAGCATAATAGGTGATTGCGAATACGGATAAGGCAACAAAAATTACTATTGGAACTCGTACTTTAAGGTTGTAATCGAGTAAAAGTTTCTTCATTAATCCTGATTGTCACACAAACTAAACAATTAAAATATTTTTTTCTATGGAAAAACATTTCAATTTTTCTTCCATTAATATTACATTGA
>CALGOI010000386.1 GCA_937959065.1 uncultured Ignavibacteriota bacterium
AAATAGGCGGACAGTAGATTTTACGGGAAAAGCTTATGGGGATTGGGATTTTGGGGAATTTTGTCAGCCACTAATTAAAACGGATTTTTTCGAATTATTTTGATCATGGTAGTTTGGATTTTAGATATTATCTAATTTACAAAAATTACACACCCCGCCCCTTCGGGGCACCCTCTCAAGAGGGGATTTTTAAGCCAGTACAAATATATGAAATAATGGTGTAAGGTAAAATAGGCGGACAGTAGATTTTACGGGAAAAGCTTATGGGGATTGGGATTTTGGGTGATTTGGAAATGAACCTTATGGAAAGTAAATTAAATTGTTACACAATCCCGATTTCGTTATTTTGTGTATTAATAATTAATAATTCAACATTAATTATTGAATACTGCCCCTGTGGTGTAATGGATAGCACAATTGACTTCGGATCAATTAGTCAGGGTTCGAATCCTTGCGGGGGTACTAATTAGTTGAAAGTTTATAAAGTTTATAAAGTTTGTAAAGTTTAGTCTGAAAGTTAAAAGTTAAAAGTTGAAAGTGGAGAGTTTGTAAAGTTTGTAAAGTTAATAAAGTTTGTAAAGTTTAAAAGATAATAAATATGAATATATTAGCGATTGTGGCGTCATTTGGGTTTGCTATACTTCTACTGGCGCTATTCGGGTTACTTCCTTTGATAATGTTTGAGAAGGATAACCAGGACGATTATCCTATCGCAAAATCGGATTAGTTACAGCAGGTTAACCACGTCCACATCGAAAGTAACCTGCACTTTTTGAGGAATGTTTTCTTCGGAGTAGGTTTTTGCCTGACGAAGGATCTTATTCATATACTTACCGCCGGGGTCTTTCGCTTTGGATGATTTGATCAGTAAATGAAACCGGTACCTGTCTTTAAGCTTGCTAAACAGCGGCGGATGCGGCGGCAGCATTTCCAGACCTTTCTTTTGATCCTTCTCTTTAATAAAATTATACAGCTCTTTTATCTTTCCTTCAGCCAGACGCCTGTCTTCGGATTTGGTCTCTATCAAAGCGATGCGGCTAAAAGGCGGATAGTTAACTGCTTTACGCGCCTTGATCTCGTTGTAATAGAATGAATTGTAATCGTGTTTCATTACGTTTTCGAAGACGAAGTAATCGGGGTGGTTAGTCTGAATGAAGACCTCCCCTGCCTTCTCGCTGCGTCCGCTTCGTCCTGAAACCTGCGTTAGAATCTGGAATGTTTTCTCCGTAGCGCGAAAATCCGGGTGCAGAAGACCGATGTCAGCATTAACCACACCAACAAGCGTTACATTTGGGAAATCCAGCCCTTTGGAGATGATCTGTGTACCTACCAGTATATCTATCCTGTGTTCATAAAAGTCGTTGAGAATCTGCTGGTACTTGGCCCGGGACGTGAGAGTGTCGGAATCCATTCTCTCAACTGATGCAGTTGGAAACAGCTTAGCAATCTCCTCCTCTACCCGCTCGGTGCCCGCTCCCATCGGGATGAGTTTATCCGAGTTACAATCGGTACAGTTAGCCGTCATGGGGCGTGAGAAGCCGCAGTAGTGGCACATCATTTTATTGAATGCCTTGTGATATGTCAGAGCGATATCACAGCGCGGACACATTTCCACGTGACCACAGCTGCTGCATTCTATGTAAGCGTGATACCCGCGGCGGTTTTGTAATAGTATGACGCTCTCTTCCCTGTCGAGTTTTTCATCGATGGATATCACAAGGTCTTTGGAGAGGAACTTAACACGCATTCTGTTTATGAAGTCAAGGAAGTCCTGTCTAACTTTCTCGGAACGGGTTTCGAGGTAACGCTCGGTACGGTCTTTATCGCGGTGTGAGGTGTCGATAATCTTTATGTCAGGAAGTTTGATACGCGTCGCCCGGTGAGGAAGCTGAAGCAGCTCGTACTTATTATTAAGCGCATTTGTATAACTTTCGAGTGAAGGTGTAGCGGAGCCCATCACAACCACAGCCTCGTTTATTTGCGCTCTGATAAGCGCCGAATCACGCCCGTTATAGCGGGGAGAGTTTTCCTGCTTATATGAGCTGTCGTGCTCCTCATCGACAATGATAATGCCGATGTTTTCAATCGGAGCGAACAACGCCGACCTTGCTCCGATGACGATCTTATAGTCACCATTACGGATATTATCGAATGTATCCAGGCGTTCACCATCAGAAAGCCGGCTATGGATAACTCCGATAATGTTACCGAATTTCATTTTGAAGCGGTGAATAAGCTGAGGTGTTAGTGATATTTCAGGGACGAGTACGATGGCATTCCTTCCCTTCTGTATTACATTCTCTATGGCGCGTAAATAAACCTCAGTTTTACCGCTTCCAGTAACACCGTATAATAGGAACGGTTTGAATTTTCCGGCATCTACTGCGGAGTTTATCTTTGACAGGCATCCGGTTTGCTCTTCGTTCAGTGTAACAGATTTCTTTTTCTCGGTGAATAAATCTTCGCTTTGCCTTATGCGGCGCTCCTCGGTAATCTTTATCAAACCTTTCTTCTCGAGTGAACGAAGGGAAGCAAGAGTAATTCCAATATGTTCATAGACCAGGGGTAGCTCGGCTTCCGGGTTACCATCGAGGAAATCAAGGAAAAGGAGCTGCTTTTTACCGGTAATCTTATGTTCTTTTATGAGCTGCGGGAGTTCATCCACGCCAAAGAGTGGTGATGATATTTTAAGTAGTTTGTTGTTAGTAGGCTTTTTATAGAA
>CALGOI010000387.1 GCA_937959065.1 uncultured Ignavibacteriota bacterium
CAGGAAAACCTTTTCCATGTCAGTTTATGAATATTTCCGACGCGGGTTTGTGTGATAGGAATAAAGGCATGCTCTCCGTATAACCGTAAGCTCCCGCATTTAATACTGCCAGAATATCGCCTGTCTTTACGTCATTGAGCATTGCTTCGGTATCGAACCGGTCCAGCGATGTGCAGAGAGGTCCTGCCACCAGGTACTTATCCATGTTGTTACGTCCGTTATAAATAGCGGACAGGTTTATTATCGGGTGAGGCTGCCCGATTAATATCGGTCTTATCATGTGGTGAATGCCGCCGTCCACAAGGGCTATCTTTCTTCCGTTAGAAACCTTCGTATACAATACCTTCGTAATGTATATCCCGCTCATTCCTGACAGATACCTTCCCGGCTCATATATCAGCTCCATCCCGCTGAGAAAATCTCCATACTCTGGTGATTTAAGCAATTCGTCCAATTTGCTTCCCAGTGCTGAAATATTTACTTCCTTCTCATTCTTTGAATAAGGGATTCCGAAACCGCCTCCCATATCAAGTCTCTTGAATTCAAGATCGAAAGTCTTCGATATTTCCATTGCCGTGTCTATTACATCGACGGTATTATCGTATATCCTTTCCCAGTTCAGTATCTGTGAAGAGTTAAAAATATGGATTCCCTTTAATGATAAATTCTTCATATTCAAAACCCTCTCTATGAACTCGGGAACGTAATCAACATCAATACCAAATTTGCTTACACCCATTCCCCCAATGATTGTATTCTCTTCACCGGCGTCGAATGGGGGATTAACCCTTAACAATATGTCCTGGTTGTAATTTCCTTCCTCTGCCAGCCAGTTCACCAGCTCAAGCTCCTGTAGCGACTCAACGTTAATGGAGTAAATGTTTCTTTGCAGAGCGAACTTCAGCTCCCTCTGTGTCTTTGCCGGACCCGTCAGCATTATTTTATCTTTTGGAAAACCCGCATCCAGAGCTTTCGCCATTTCGCCTATGGAAGCTGTATCACAGCCAGCTCCGTGTCCGTGGATCGTTTCAAGTATCTCTTTGTTGGGATTGCTCTTCTGCGCGTAAAATATTTTTATCTGCTCGGGGAGGTTCTCTCTGAGGAGGAAGTATTGTTTGTCTATAACCTTTTTCGAATACAGGAAGGTCGGTGTCTCGGTGCTTATGGCAGTTTTATATATTTCCTCGAAGTCATTTAAGTTGAAGAAAGGATTGGACTCTATCCAGTGGTTGTTGTTCATTATCTCAGCACTTCCTCCAGGGTTACCGCCTTGTCTGTTTTATCATCCCTGTATTTTATTATACCAGGACAATATATCTGAATACCTGCCTCTGCTCCTTTGCCCGATGATATAGGTCTCGTTCCCGCGATCACCACAGCTCCTTCAGGAATTGTCAGCGGTGCTTCGTCAGTCTTCTTTATAAATTCTCCTGTTGTATTATCGAATACAGGTGTGGAAGCGTTAAGTATTACTCCCGTTCCGATTACCGCTCCGGTCTTCACTATAGTTCCTTCATATATACCGCAATTTCCGCCGATGAAAACATTGTCCTCTACTATTACCGGAAGAGCCCCTATCGGCTCCAGTACTCCGCCTATTTGCGACGCTGCCGACAGATGTACGTTTTTCCCGATCTGTGCGCAAGAACCTACCAGCGCGTGTGAATCTATCATGCACCCCGTATCCACGAATGCCCCGATATTAATATATGAGGGCGGCATTATTATCGTACCTGCCGATACACAAGATCCGCTCCTGATGGACGAACCGCCCGGTACGAGCCGTACCTTATTCTCTACTGTTAAAGGATGTAACGGCAGCGTGGATTTATCAAAGTAACTCCAGGGTGTATGTCCTACTTCTTCGAGTATCCCTGCTTTGAAGCCCATCATTATAGCTTCCTTTACCCAGTGATTAACTTTCCATTCACCGTTCACCTTCTCTGCCGTTCGTATCAATCCCTTTTCCAGGTATGTCCCTATATCGGCAAAGAAAGTAACAGCCTCGTCTATATCGAGATTGTCACCCTGTGCCTGTAATTCTTCTAATTTTGTTTTTAATTCTGCTGACATTGTCTTAGTTAAGTGCTAGTAAAGTTTCTTTCATTATCTGCTTCGTCTTGTCCGTTGCAGGATATAAAGGCGGTCTTAAAACGTTCTCTATTAATCCAAGTTCGTGCATTGCCGCTTTAGCAGGTATAGGATTGCTTTCTATAAAGCAGTTGTTAAACATCGGAGTCAGTTTTTGGTGTAATTTCCTCGCTTCATCATAATTTCCCTTCAATATGAAATTCATCAACTCAGCCATGTCGCCCGGTACAACGTTCGAAACTACACTAATGACACCGGTTGCACCGCTTACGCATAGTGGAAGCGTCTCGATATCATTTCCTGATATGACTGTAAACCCTTCCGGTGCTTTTCGTATTATCTCGTTAATTTGAGTATAATCACTCGATGCTTCCTTCACTGCAATGATGTTTTTTATTTCCGCTAATCTCAGCGTGGTCTCGGCCAGCATATTCGTTCCTGTCCTTGAGGGTACATTGTACATCACTATCGGCTTATCTGTACACTCTGCAATATCTTTAAAGTGTGTATAAAGGCCTTCCTGTGTTGGTTTATTATAATATGGAGTTACCACCATATAACCATCTGCACCCAGCTTTTCGTAATCATGGATGTTCTTTATTACGTGCTCCGTGCTGTTCGAACCAACTCCGGCTATTATAGGAACTCTTCCGTTTACTTCATCCGCTGTAATGCCAAGCAGAGCCATTTTTTCTTCTTCACTGAGGCACGGTGATTCTGATGTTGTACCCAGAGGTACAAGGAAATGAACTCCTGCTTCTACCTGCCTTTTAACCAGCGACCGGTAAACTTCGAAGTCCACATTTAAACCTATATCGAAAGGTGTTATGAGTGCTGTTCCGCACCCGGTAAGTTTTGTTACCTTCATTGCTATTCTCCCGCTTTCAATTTTTTGTTTAATAGATCCCTGAAATCCCACACTCCCTCTTCATCATTCAGCCATTCCGCTGCCATCACTGCCCCTAACGCGAATCCTTCCCTCGAATGGGCTTCGTGCTTTATCGTGATCCTGTCCGCGTCCGAATCGAATCCCGCTTCGTGGATACCTTTTATGTTTCCACTTCTTACTGAAACAGGTGTTATGTGCTCTTTGTAATACTCTTCCATTATGGATTCCATTGTCTTTGCCGTACCCGAAGGAGCATCCTTCTTTTCACTGTGATGCAGCTCTATTATATACGGATTATAAGCCCCCGATTGCGAGGTCAGCTCGGATATCCTCTGCAGAGCATCGAAATAAATATTTACTCCTATGGAGAAGTTGCTCGCGTAGACCAGCTTCTTTCCCTTCTCATTAAAATAACCCGTTACCTCGTCTTTTATGTCATTCCATCCGGTTGTACCGACCACCCCTCCT
>CALGOI010000388.1 GCA_937959065.1 uncultured Ignavibacteriota bacterium
TATCGTGTATATTTATTTTTTCCAGTCCGAGTTCCGTGGCTTTTATTTTGAGTTCGACCAGCTTAAACAAATTATCCACATCATCCAGGTATTCGCCGAAGCGATCTTTCAGCTCTTCTTTTATCAACTCCAGGTCTTCTTTGACAGGTGTCTCAAATATCCTGCGGTAGATATTGAGCCGTTCCGTGTCATTCACCACATAATCTTTCGGGATGAGCGCTTTAAGGTCGTGCTCTATAACGGCGGGATCGCCCTTGGGCTTAAGTATTGTTTTCTCCTTCTCCTTGCCCGGCTTCTCATCATCATCTTTGAATAGGTCGGAGAACTCCTCCTCTTTCAGCTCAGCTACGGCTTCATCTATGGTAGAGATGAACATATCGAATCCCATCTGGTGAATGAACCCGCTTTGCTCCTTGCCGAGGAGATTACCCACACCGCGAATCTCCATATCACGCATGGCAAGGTTAATTCCCGAGCCGAGGTCGGTGAATTCCTCGATAGCCTGCAGTCGGCGTACGGCTGTTTTGGTCATCTTCCCTCCGGGTGAGACCAGGTAGGCGAACGCCTGCTGGTCGCTCCGCCCCACTCTTCCCCTCAGTTGGTATAGCTCCGCCAGCCCGAACATATTTGCGTTATTTATTATTATCGTGTTCACGTTTGGTATGTCGAGACCGGATTCGATTATTTTCGTACAGACGAGCACGTTGAGCTTTTTCTCGATGAAGTTTATCACCACGTCCTCGAGTTCACGGCTGTCCATCTGCCCATGCGCAATACCGATCTTCGCGAGAGGGAGCACTTCTTTTATCTTGTCGGCGATGTCGTATAGCTTGTCTATCTTATCGTTAACGAAGTAAACCTGCCCGTTGCGCTCGAGCTCGGCTTTGCTTTTCTCCCCTACTTTTTCCCGCTCGCTGCTAATGATCTCAGTTTGTATGGGCTTCCGGTTCTTCGGCGGAGTATTGATTATGGAGAGATCACGCGCGCCAAGCAGAGAGAAATTCAAAGTACGCGGTATAGGCGTAGCTGTCAAAGTAAGCGTGTCAACGTTCGGCTGGAAAGTCCTCAGCCGCTCTTTCGCTTTTACTCCGAATCTCTGCTCTTCATCGATTATCAATAAACCAAGATCTTTAAAATCCACGTCTTTAGACAAGATACGGTGGGTGGCGATAACTATATTCACCTTGCCTTGGGCGAGCCGGTCGAGAATCAGCTTCTGTTCCTTTCGCGGCTGGAAACGCGACAGCACTTCGACTTCGACCGCGAACGGCGACAAACGGTCACGGAAAGTGTTGTAATGCTGAATCGCGAGTATCGTAGTCGGGACGAGGACAGCCACCTGCTTATTATCGAGTACCGCTTTAAAGGCGGCACGAACGGCTACCTCGGTCTTACCGAATCCAACGTCACCGCAAACGAGACGGTCCATAGGCGTCTGCGATTCCATATCTTCCTTAACGTCGACGGTTGCGGTGTACTGGTCGGGGGTATCCTCATACATAAACCCGGCTTCAAGCTCATTCTGCCAGTGTGAGTCGGGACTGAACTTAAATCCCTCCTCTGATTTTCTTTTAGCATAGAGAAGGATCAGGTCGCGCGCGATGTCCTTAACTTTGCTTTTTGTACGCTGTTTTAGTTTATCCCATTCCCCTCCGCCGAGCTTTGTGAGCTTCGGGTTGAATCCCTCGGTCGCGGAATATTTTTTTATTAAGTGGATGTAGTTGAGATTCAGGAAGACGGAGTCTTCGTCCGCGTAAGAAAGCTTGATGACCTCTTGCTCGTTACCTCCGACGGTAATCTTTTTCAGGCCGGAGAAAATACCGATACCAAAATCCCGGTGAACTATGTAATCCCCTATCTGCAATTCTTTCAGCTGGGCGAGAGTGAGGCCTTTGAACTTTTTGGTTCGCTTCTTATACTGTCGGAAATACCTGCCGAATATCTGGTGTTCGGTAAGCACGGCAAGTTTCTCTTTACCGTAAACAAATCCGCTTTGTATGGATTCCGGGAATACGCTGAACTTGTCTTTGATGGAGTGGTGCTTACCTATCTGTCCGCCGTCCTCGTGATGGATCTGGGCATCCTTGGTCATAACGTTATCGTCCTCGAAATCCTCGATAAGGTTTTTTATACGTCTGCCCTGGTATTCATCGGAACACAGTATGCTTATATTGAAACCCTGCTCGTGGAATTCCGAGATGCTTCCATACAGCATTTTAAGGTTTGAATGGTAATCCGGCTGGGGTTTAGATGCAAAATCTATTTTAAAGTCCGCTGTTTTCGATTCATCGATGTGGTCGGTTGTCACAAATGCGGAGACATAAAGTTTTTTGTATTTTGTGAACTCTTCTGCGAATGGTGTTAATTCATTAAATGTAATCTGCGGCTCATCGATGATAACAAGAGTATCTTCATCAAGGTAATCGAATATAGTGCTTTCGGCGGGTGGTTTTTCTTTGTCTTCGCTGAAGACGTCATCCGTATTTAAGTTCATCCCGATGCGAATGGAGTCGATCTTTTTTAGTGAGCGCTGGGTAGAGATATCGAACTCACGAATAGACTCGATAGTATCACCGAAAAACTCGATACGCAAGGGAGTATGATAACTCTCCGGAAAGAGGTCGATTATTCCGCCGCGAACGGAGAAGTCGCCTACCTCCTCGACGAAATCCTTCTGAATGAAGTTGTATCTGCCGAGCTTCTCTATCAGCCCTTCGAAAGGCATATCCACGCCCTCTTTTAATTCGATGACACTGTTTTTGTAAACTTCAGGTGATAAGATCTTCTCGAATATGTCTTTGGTATTCGAAAGTACGATGTATGAATCGCCTTCGGAAAGGTCCGTCAGGGTTTTGGATAGTTCCTCGTCATAGGTGGAACTGCCGGGAGAATAAATCGAAATACCGGAGTTTGAAGTAATGAGTGAAAGGTCATCCTTAACGAGTTCGGGAGTATTTTTGTCCGACGAAATGAAAAGAACCTTTGGGTTCACGTTCTTGCTAACGTAATCGATAATGAAGGACAATAGGGAGCCGCTAACTCCGCTTAGAAACGCGGAGTTACTATTTTTAAGATCTTTTATACTTTTAAAATCTTCTGATGAGTATAGTTTCTTTCTTAACTCAGCAATCACTATTTATTATCATATAATTCATTTGCAAGAGCGACAAACTCTTTGATCGAAACGCTTTCCGGGCGTCTCGAGAAGTCAAAATTAACACTATCGAAACTTATCTTCAATTCCTCAAACAGTTCCTTAAGCGAATTCCGCATAACCTTACGGCGCTGACCGAAGCTCTGACGCACTAGTTTCTTAAAAAGGGCTTCATCTTTCAAATCACCACCGGATCTCATTTTAAAGCGGACAATCGATGAATGCACTTTTGGTTTCGGGAAAAATGCTGTAGGCGGAACATTAAAGAGCACTTTGATTTCAGTGAAATACCCCACCTGTACCGCAAGGATACCGTACTCTTTTGTATTTGGTTTAGCTATGAGCCTTTGTGCAACTTCCTTCTGCATCATCATAACGGCTTCGCTGACATACTCACGGTTCTCGATTATCTTAAATAAGATCTCACTCGTTATATTGTACGGTATGTTACCGATTATCTTAAGTTCTGAGTTATGTTTCACATTTGATTCGAAATCCAGCTTCAGAAAATCTTTATGTATGAGATCGATCCTGTCTCCGTATTCTCCTTTAAGTTTCTCATAAATCCCCTTATCGAGTTCGACCGCTGAATAATTGATATTCTTTTCGGAAAGGGATTTAGTTAATGCCCCTTGCCCGGGTCCTATCTCGAGGACATTATCACCATCTTTTATATCAAGAGATTTAACGATTTTCGCGGCGATGTTCTTATCGACGAGGAAGTTCTGCCCGAGGAACTTCTTCGGGCGGTACTTATCATATTTTTCTTTATTGGAAAGCAAATGTAGTATTCGGAAAGAAAAAAATTATTCTTTGGGTTTAATAATTAATAATTTTGCACCGCTTTCGACATCTTCAAGTTTGTTGTTGATTGTCTTATACTCACCATTCAACCATAACCGAGCCTGGTCGCGGAAATTCGGATGCAGCGGCTGGCCGGACTGCCCGGTCGTTACAATAGTAAACAGCTTATCGGGTTTAGACATGCCTACTATCATTCTCATCGACGGGGCCAGTATGCATTGGTACTCACCTGTTTTGATCGCGTCGGTGAAGCTGTACTCGGAATTCATTATTGTAGTACCGTTTCCGTTTATATCGTACGGACCGATGTTTAAGACTGTGCTGAGTGCCGGGACACTTCCGAGCGGATGCTTGAGTAATACCTTATGGTATAATCCCCAGACCCAGTTATTAAAATCATCACCACCCGTACGCTGACGCAGAACATTTACGGCGTCATAGAAACTCTTGCGTATCACACGGTCACGGTTTTCCGGTACGGCGAGAAGATTACCGGGCCGGAATAAAACTGAATTGTTATTTTTAAGTAAGCGGTTCGTGTTTTTGATAGGAATACCTTTCACATACATATACTCCCTGAAGAGGTCTTCACCCAGACGTCCCTTATACAGATTAAAGTATAGTTCAATTTCAAATTGCGCGAAAAGCATTGCCGCGGGACTTGAAGTTCTCATTTCGTAATCCCAGTCTTTCAACAGCTTTAGATAGTTAAGATATTCCATATCTATACCTACAGAGTCAGTGAAAGTTTCGAAAATATAACCACACCACTCTTTTGCCTGGAGACTTGAAACATTATTCTGAATGAGTTTAAATTCTTCAGGCGAAAAAGTATTTCGTGAGTTAAGAATCTTTTCTATCTGTGCCGCGCGGAAGCTCGGCTGGAAATTAGCCGTAATGTAATATGGAATATTGGCGGACGGTTTATTGTTCGCGTTAACAATGAACCCGGTATCCGGATTAGTCACCGAGGGAAGCTGGTCGAATGGGACATAGGAATTCCAGTTAGTGCTCCCGTTAGACGGGTAATAGGCGTGTGAATTTTGTGTCATATTATTTCTTACCGGAATAAAACCGGCACACTGGTAACCAATATTACCCATAGTATCCGCGTAAACGAAATTCAATGCCGGGGTACCAAATGTGCTCAACGCGTCACGGAATTCGGTCCAAGTTTTTGCCTTATTCATTTTATATGCCGCGTCAATCTCATCGCTAAACTCATAGCCTGTCCATTTATAAACAAGGATCTTATCGGGAATCTCTTTGATTTTTCTCTCGCTTACAAACCCGCTTTTCTCAAGGCCTGACACAACAGGGCCCAGCTTTGTGCTAAATGTAGTGAAATAATAATCATCTGTCTGGTACTTTACTTTTATTGCTTCGACCGTGCTATCCAGAGGGTAATATGTGCTATCAAGGAAATATCTTCCTTTATCCTTTTTATCCAGGTCAAGAATGAAGAAGTCAGAATCATCGTTCATCAGGTTAGTGATTCCCCAAGAGATTGCGTTATTGCTGCCAATAACCACACCCGGAGCTCCGGCAAGAGTAAACCCTCCTACTTTGTCACCGGTAGATGGATCGGTAAGGTACATTTCGTACCATTTACTCGGGACACCCAGACTAAGATGGGGATCATTTGCCAGAAGCGGTTTTTTGCTTTCCGACTTCCTTCCGCTTACAACCCATGCATTACTCCCGACTGACGTGCCTGCGGTATTAAATCTTTCCCTGTAATCATTTAATATATTAAAGAAAGGTTTGCTGTCTTTAATAACCGATGAATATTCCGGAGAGGTTTGTAATTGTGCAGCCGGCTGTATGGTGTCGGGGCTTATACCGTTGTTTCCTTTGACTGTGTAAGGCCCATCATCGGAACCGTCGGGGATAAACTCAGCCGCTATAGACGGTCCGAACAGGTTGATCAATTCAGCGAAGAGGTAATCAGTGAACCAGGATGTATTCATCTCCCATCCCATCATTCTTACAACCATTAGAGAGTGTTCGGGTTTCCAGTGTTCAGGTTTGTAATTCAGCACATCAAATTCGAGCGGCAGTACAGTAGAGTGAGCATCTATAAAGGCGTTTACTCCTTTGCAGTAACTCTCCAGTATTTGCTTTGATCTGTCCGATAGTCGCGGGTAGAATTCGTATGCTGTTTTGTAGATCCCAAGTGTTCTGAACAATATGTCATATTGCAACGCGTCTTCGCCGATGATCTCCGAAAGCCGTCCTTCAGCGACGCGCCTGGACAAGTCCATTTGCCACAGCCTGTCCTGCGCGTGCATATATCCCATTGCGAAATACCTGTCATTCTCATTCTCAGAATAAATGAACGGTACTCCGAAATTATCTTTGTATATTT
>CALGOI010000389.1 GCA_937959065.1 uncultured Ignavibacteriota bacterium
TCCACAATCGGTGATACATGCGCATTTGACCCTTTTACCATTTCTTCTCCCGCCCACACCCCCTATCTTTGTATGTTGTCATTCCCGCGAAGGCGGGAATCTAGACTATGATTATGGGTCGAGATATTTAATTTAATTCGGTCTCATCTGTACGAACGAAAAGTTTTAATAAAACTGCCATGAACAACTCCAAAATAAATTCGTGCACATTCGCACCGATCCGTGTTAATTCGTGGCTAACAAAAAATCAAAAAAACTCAACTGCTCTCGAAACACCTGTTTTTACAAACCCATTTCCCTGACTAAACACAAAAACTTTTTAAATTCATATAAAATCAAATTTTTCAAATTTTAACTTAGTTATAGTAATTTAACACTATATCCTTATCTTTGAATATTATGAAAAACTCCCTCGAACAGCTCATACACCGCCGGATATCACGGCGTGACGCACTCAAAGGACTGGCATTCCTCACTGCCGGAGCCATACTCCCGTCGGCATTCTTTAAGAATGAATTCACTCGCGCGGAACCACGTACTTTCGCCGCCGGAACTAACGAACTCTTCTTCAACCCAATAGCACCATCCGACGCGGACGCGCTGAAATTACCCGAAGGATTCGATTACACCGTTATCCGCGAGTGGGGAGATAACATCACTGATTCGGAAGTCTTTGGTTTTAATAACGACTACGTTGCATACCTGCCGATCGATCATCTGACCGGAGGAAACGATTCCACCGACGGCATACTCGTTGTAAATAACGAATACCCCGACCCGCTTTTCGTAAGCGGATATACACCGGATGACTACAGGGCTAAGAAGCCAAAAACACAAGAGCAGATACAGGCTGAGAAAAAGAGCGTCGGCATATCCGTCTTCCGCATAAAAAAACAGAAGGGTAAGTGGGAATTCATAAACGACGGTAAATACAATAACCGGATCGATGCCAACACCACGCTGCAATTATCCGGCGCTGCCGCCGGTACACCGGAAATGCAAAGCTCCTTCACCGCCATAGGCACACTCAATAACTGCAGCGGAGGCATTACCCCATGGGGTACAATGCTCAGCGGCGAGGAAAATTACCAGGACCACTTGCCTGACGGGGCTTACAGGTGGACAGGATTCGGTGAAGACCTTATACCCGAACATTACGGCTGGGTGGTGGAGGTCGACCCATTCGATAAAACCAAGCCGGCAAAGAAGCGCACCTCTCTCGGCAGGTTCCATCACGAAAATGTTTCCGTAGGTATTACAAAAGACGGACGGGTTGCCGCCTATATGGGCGACGATAAAGTAAACGAGTGTGTGTACAAATTCATCTCTTCCGGCAAGTATGATCCAAACAACAGGGAGGCTAACTTCGATATACTCGATGAAGGTGACCTTTACGTTGCCGACTTCGAAAATAATAAATGGCAGCTGCTGGATTATGACAGGCGTGACGAACTGAAAAAGGATTTCACTTCACAGGCAGACGTTCTGATCAACTGCGGCAAATCATCAAAACTCGTCGGCGGAACGGAATGCAACCGCCCCGAAGATATAGAGATACATCCCTTCGACGGCTCTGTTTACATTGCCTTCACGAACAACTCAAGAAAAGAGGACTACAACGGAAGCATAGTAAGGATAATCGAAGATAATGACGACCACGGCAGTGAGACGTTCCGGTGGGAAGTCTTCGCGACGGGCAGTGTCGAAAGCGGTTTTTCCTGTCCCGACAATCTGACCTTTGACAGCAAAGGGAACCTCTGGGTACTCAGCGATATCTCTGAAAGCAAGATGAACAAAGGTGTTTACGAGCCGTTTAAAAATAACGCGCTGTTTGTAATTCCGACCCAGGGTGAGAATAAAGGAAAGGCGTTTCAGTTTGCGTCCGCTCCAAAGGACGCCGAGATGTGCGGAGGTAATTTCACTCCCGATGAAAAGACATTGTTCGTTTCCATACAGCACCCGGGAGGCAGCACGGAAGACATTAACAACCCGACAAGCCGATGGCCAAACTTCGGCACAGACATCCCGCGTCCTGCCGTCGTCGCCATAACGGGATTTAAGTGACTTACACTTACGGGAAAATACCCAGGTCCATATAAGATATCGCGATCTTGTTGATGGCATTAATAAACGCTGCCGTCCTGAGATCGTCCACTTTGTATTGATTCTTCACTTCAGCAATCTGGTGATACGCGTTCACCATTATCTCCTGCAGTCCCGAATCCACCAGGTCGGCTTCACCTGCGCCCTTGATGACACTTCTCAGCTGAGGTTCGGTGAATTTTATATGCGTAGCGTCTTCTATTAAATGAGCCATCCTCGCGTTGGAATCCTCCGCGTACCGCTTGCCTATCCTTCCAAATGCAACGTGTGAGATATTTTTCAACCACTCGAAGTATGACACCGTCACACCACCCGCGTTCAAATATAGATCCGGAATAATAAATACACCTTTCCCAAGCAATATCTTCTCTGCTTCAGGCGTTACCGGTCCGTTTGCGCCTTCAGCTATGATCTTGGCTTTTATACGCTGTGCGTTATTAAAATGTATCTGGTTCTCCAGCGCGGCAGGCACAAGTATATCACACTCCAATTCTAATGTTTTCTCAGTAGGGTAAATATCCTGAGCTCCCGGGAATCCGTGCAGTGTCTTATGTGTCTTCCTGTATTCAAACACGGCATCTACATCTAAGCCGTCCGGGTTATAAATACCGCCTTCGTACTCTGCGATCCCGACAATTACGGCATCATCATTCTGGAGAAACTTCGCCGAATAGTAACCTACATTACCCAATCCCTGGATGATGACCTTTTTACCTGCGATCCCTGTTGTCAGATTGAGCTTCTTCATTGTTTCCACCTCTGACACTGCTTCTTTTATTCCGAAGTACACCCCGCGCCCGGTTGCCTCTGTCCTCCCCCTGATCCCGTGCTGTGACAGTGGTTTACCCGTTACACAAGCCATTGTATCCAGATTACCGTGATTAAACGTCATAAATGTATCGGCAATCCATGCCATCTCACGAGCTCCTGTACCGTAATCCGGTGCCGGAACGTCTATGCCCGGCCCGATAAAATTCTTGTGTATCAGCTCAACCGTATAACGGCGTGTAATCTTTTCAAGCTGTCGTTCCGTGTATCGTGTGGGATCAATCTTTATACCTCCCTTTGCTACGCCGAATGGCACATCGACCAATGCGCACTTATACGTCATCAGCGCGGCCAACGCTTTTACTTCATCTTCATTTACAAGCATGCTGTACCTTATTCCGCCTTTTACCGGCAGCTTATGGTGGGAGTGCTCAACTCTCCACGCCTGTATCACTTCGTACTTACCGTCAGCTGTTTTTAAGGGAAACTGAAAACCGTAAACGCTGTTGCAGAGATTTATCTGCTTTAATAAGCCTTCAGGGTGATCAGTATACCTGGCTGCGTTCTCAAAATAATTATTTACATTCTGGAAAAAATGAGGCTGCTTGGATGGTTTTTCCATTTTGGATGGATTTTGTTAACAAAGTAACTGAAAAATAGCATTTTTCAGGCAAGAATTAAAGTATTCAATTATTAAATTTCGTTTATTTATTGTCGGGTGAGAGGAGGTTGCCCATTCTTAATAATCCGCTCTCGTCAAACTTCCTGCCCATTACCTGTATTCCATACGGCAATCCGCTTGAATCTTCGCCGGCAGGCACGGATATAGCGGGAATTGCAGCGAGATTTACCGATGCAGTGTAAATATCATTTAGATACATTGCAAGCGGGTCGTCCGATTTCTCTCCCATCTTGAATGCCGTTGTTGGAGTAGTAGGCGAAATAATGTAATCCACCTCTTTGAATGCGTTTTCAAAATCTTCCGTGATGAGTCTGCGTACCTTTTGAGCCTTCCTGTAATATGCATCGTAATATCCCGCGGACAATACATACGTCCCGAGCATTATCCTGCGTTTCACTTCCTCACCGAATCCCTCCGTACGGGTGTTAACATACATGTCTTCGAGATTGCCTGAATTCTCCGAGCGGTAACCGTAACGTACACCGTCATAACGCGCCAGGTTGCTTGACGCCTCAGCCGAAGTAAGAATATAATATGTTTGAATTACATACTTTGAGTGCGGTAATGATATCTCTTTCACTTCAAACCCTGCGTCCTTCAGCTCCTGTATCTTCTTCTCGATGCCTTCTTTTATTTCATGCTGCAGACCTTCACCAAAATATTCCTTCACTACTCCGATCCGTACTTTGCCGGGTTCAGGGCTGTCGATCTGCTTTGTGTACTCATCTACCTTCACTGAGGATGAAGTCGAGTCCCTGTCGTCCTCACCGGCGATAACTTCCAGCACCGCCGCCATGTCGTAATTATTCTTCGCGAAAATCCCTATCGAATCGAACGATGACGCAAATGCCGTTAGCCCGAAACGGGATATCC
>CALGOI010000390.1 GCA_937959065.1 uncultured Ignavibacteriota bacterium
AGCAATTTTACCATTCAGACGATGTTAGAATAGTTGAGGTACATTTTGCACAACGTTTACAGATAAAAGCAGTTTATGGAATTTAATAGAAAACTAAATAAGGAGCAGAAAGAGAAGTATGTTACTATATGTGAACTTACTTGGGGTTGCTCACCGATTGATGTAGATTGGGCAATAGGAACGAACATTTATAAAGAGATGGAAGCTAAATTGCTTTTATCTGGTGTTATAAAATCGTTGCCTGTTATCCAACCATTAATTGTTAAAGACAAAGCCAAATCAGGCAATGTTTTATAACGATAAAGATATGGGCTGGATTCAGCCGATTAGACAACGATAAACATCAAGACAATGGAACTAAAGGAATATTTAAGCCACAAGCCAGAATGTAACCGAAATCAACAGGGACAATACAATGAATGGTGGATGGCTATTCAGGATATTGAAGACCCTAACCAGAGAGATGAACAACTCAAACAGTATCGAGAGGAGCAGGCAAAGTGCGATTGCGGTCTAAATGAAGCACTCACTAAGGCTGAATCTGGACACATATCGGATGTTAGGATTTCGCTTGAGCGGTATCACCAAACATTGAAATCAATTGACTCCCGTGTGGATGGTGCTAAAAATGCTGATTCCGTAAATGAAAGAATTTGGCATTTAAATTTAGCTCGAAAGATGATAAGAGATGAATTGTATATGTATCCGCTTCCAAGCGAAAGTGAAGCCTAACGGTTTAGGTAAGTTGCCGTTGCTTGCTGAATGACTTACCAAAGTAAATGCGAGATACTAACTAAAAATATAATGTGCGATGGAAATACAGATAAAATTTACACTAAAGTTGAATATAGATGAATGGGGAATGTATAAAAAAGGAGATACAGAAGAGTTTTTCATAAACGTATTTGACGAACAAAACGGGTTGGTTAGATTCCCCATTGATAAAAGATGGGATATTGTTTCAAAAGAGATTGTGCGAGTGGAAAATGCTAATACGGGCGAAAAGCAATGCAATTTACCTGTTGTTAGCAAACGTTTTCTTGTTAAACATTGGTGTCCAATTAGAAATAGAGATGACGAAACTGAGATAGAAGATGTAGATGAAGCAAACGCAAGATTACAATTTCAAAAATGGGGAACGGGTGAAGTTATCAAAGAAGTTGTCGAATTGTAAATGTTTGCTAACGGCTTCTTGTATGAGTAGTAGCCGTCTGAAAGCACGTAATTATCGAATTAGAAACTAATTAATAAAGGGTAATAGTCTTAAAAACAAGCACTGCAACGGCTATTACTTATACAAATTGTTGTAGTGCGTTTTTCAATTATGGCAAACTGGAAAAGATACAGACTAAAAACTTATGCGGTTGAAGATTACAGACCGCTTGTGTTTAACGAAAAATACCCTTGGTGGTGTAGTGGTTATGGAGAAAACTCAACTGGCGAATATGCAGTAATTATAGCTTACTTACCTAAAGACGAAGATTTGCTAAAATATTGGGATGATGCGTTTGAAGTTGAGTTTACGGAAGAAGATAGCATAAGTTTTTCTTCAAGATTTCCTAAACCTGAATATTTTGTAGAATCTTAATGCACTACAACAAGTATATGTAAAACACCTTTGTAAACAACTAAAAAACAGGAGAAAAAGATGAACGTTTCTGAACATGTTGGGTATTTTATTCAGGAAATGAAAAGAAGAGGGATGTCTCCCAGGACTATTTCAAGCTACTCAAGTAATGTAAAATCATTCTTTGCTTGGACAGTTAAAGACCATCCCAAAAACATTAACAAAGACGACATAGTAGAGTACCTGTCTTTGTTTAATGAGAACAACACTCAAAGGTCACATCACCAAGCGATAAAGAAGTTTTACGAGATATGCCTGAATCAACCCAATAAGTTTAAGTACATCCCCTACTGCAAGAAAAGTGAAAAGAAGCCAATCATACTGAGCGTAGATGAAATACAGAGGCTTATTGATGCTTGTGGGAACCTGAAGCATAAAACAATCATTTGTCTTGTGTATGCAACCGGGGTTAGAATGAGCGAGCTACTTGGGATAAGGTTGTGCGACATTGACCGGGGAAACATGGTGATTCATGTTATAAATGGGAAGGGAGAAAAACAAAGGCAAGTGACTATGAAGCCAAGGCTATTATCTTTGCTTGAGGAGTATTATAGAGCATACGAGCCAGAAACTTACCTTTTTGAAGGTGATAAGCCCGGTTGTAAATACACCTCATCAAGTGTAAACTCAATGCTACGGACTTACGCTAAAAAGGCAGGAATAAAGAAAAGGGTTTACTGCCACCTGCTAAGACATAATTATGCAACTCACTCATTAGAGGAAAAAGAAAACCTGTACACAATACAGAAAGTCCTTGGACATGCCAGCCCTAAGACAACGGCAGATACATATTTACACACCTCCCCCTCAATAATAGCTAACGCTCACTCACCTATACAAAATATAAATCTTTAGAAAATGATAACCGGATTCGAGGAATATGCAGACCACGTTCAAATGCCTGACGACGAGCACATCGTAATGGACATTGTTAATGGACTTAAAAGAAGGGTCGGCAAAAACATGGCTATCACAAACAAAGCTATTAGAGCCGCTATGAAGGAGAAAAGGGGTGTAACTATCTCCGACATTAAGATGCGCGACATAATCCATTACATTAGAGTCAAGGGCCTTGTTGTCAACCTGCTCTCCTCCTCAAAAGGATACTATGTTTCAAACGACCCGGAAGAGATTACTAAGTATAGAGAAAGCATGAAACAAAGGATCCGGTCAATGCAGATGGTGGAGGCTTCAATGAAATTTTATTCCGATATTCGTAAAACTCAAAATTCTTAATACATGGAAAAGCTGTTTCTAATTATACTTATCTGCTGTATTCTTTTTGGAATATACTCTGCATGGATAAGCCTTGTTGAATCGAAAAGAATTATCATTTTACCGCGCCTTAAAACCGAGGACGATATTAAAAACTTCTTACAAGACTACCTATTGTCTGTAGAGGGGCTATCAATGGCAGAATCATCCCTGGTTTTTGACACGCTCAAGAAATTGTGGGAACAAGAACGAAGCGTAAAAGAACTAAAGAGACTCCACTACAGGCTCTATACAGGGAGCGGAGAGTGGTTTGACTTAGATCAATGTAACTCAATACAAAAAAGCATTATAAGGTTATTCAGGAATAGCATTCCCCCTAATAAATTTAAGAACTCATTAAAAAGATGTATAGATGAAAAGACCAGTTAAGGAAATAGACACGTTGAGCTTCATGGTAAAACATACGACAGGAAGGCGTAGAGGAAACTCAACAAGACAAGTAGATTATGCCATCCAAAAGCTGTTTGAAGGGTACGAGGTTATTGTTTATGATCATCACGAAAGTGGAGACAATGGTAACGTAAATAGAGAGCTAAAAAGAAGAATAATAAAAAGACTGGAGGCTGAACATAAACTCCTAACCCCTCGACAAGTTCAAAATCTAAAAAAGGGCGGAGGGCTGTACCCTTATAAAAATGTGATATGTGAAGACAATTCAAGAAACTCACTATGGCTTTCGGAAAACCCATAAAGGGGATTTGTGAAAAATGTGCTGAAGAGGCCGAGAAGATGGGCGTCAGCCCACCTCATCGATGGCTGCACAGAAAAAAGCCTCCAGCCTGCAAATATCACCTGACCATTGAGAAGCAATCAAAGAAGGTTAAGAAGAAAGTGGTAAAGAAAAATGAGTACGAAGACGTAGATATAGTTGGCGCCGCCAAAGAGGTAATAAAAAGGCGATTTAAAAGAAAGAAGAGAAAGCCTACCGGCGAGCTTGAGTTGTTTGAAGAGATCTTCAATGAGAGAGGGCCGTTCAGTCAGGTAAGCGAAAAACAATTTTTTCCAACATCGCACCCTGCATGGATACAACAGTTCTCGCACGTCCTGTCCAAGGGAGCGTATCCCGGGTTCAGGTTGTACAAAAAGAACATCGTACTGAAAACTCCAGGAGAGCATCACAAGTGGGAGTTTATGCAACACAAGATAAAAGACGATCCAAAGTGGGCTCCTATATTTGAGCTAAAAGAAGAACTAAAAGAAGAATACTATGCTAAACGTCTATCTAAGGAAAAGCACTAAATCCGGTGTGAAGCTCGGGTTCACCTACATACTTTTCCAATCCAAAGAAACAAAGAATGACTACCAGATCCATAAAACAGAGCTGGATGAAAACATCTACCTGAGAGAGTGCAAGAGGTCTTTACTCATAAACAACTTCAGTTGCTTTGTTGACCGATTCAAACACTATGAATTGAATCAGGTTAATAAAGAATGCCTCAACGCTTGCAGGGGGCAATTGAACTACATGGTAGAGAACATGGAGACTAAGGACCTGGACTACCACCTGGAGTGTGTTTCAAACGTAAGGACACACATGCTGAGCCTACTTAAAGAAAGCAGCCCGTCTCACGTCCCATACCATGTTATGATGTACTACACGTTAATAAAATTTGTAGATGAAGAAACAGAAAAATACAAAACAGAACAGTCGAAAGTTTAAGATAAGGGCTAAGAGAAGGTTTACTGAGACTGACAAGGCGCTAATATTCTCCACCATGAGTTATGGTGGAAGGACTTTTGTTATCCCTAAAAGTCAGGTCTTAAATATCGAGATTGAAGACGTCCCCATAAATAGCGTCACAAGCGAACCTTGGCTTTTAATAGAAGTGACTGAATGGATATGGAATAAAGCAGAATTAGAACCACTCCTTGAGCAAATGACCAGGGAGGCTAAAATATTATAAGATGACAGACAAAGAAATATTAGTAAGAGCACTAAATAAGGCTGCAGATAACGGCAGCATCGTTGCAAAACAGTACCTTGAGAAAATAAACGCTTATAGAAATCAACCATGGAGTATAAACATTGTTTTTAAGGTGTGTTGCCTCTCCCATGACTTTGCCAAAGCTTTTTGGCCAGACGATAGCCTTGACGACTTTATTAAGTCTGTCGGGGCCAAAAAGTCAGAAGATAAAGTTTACAAATTAGAGTACGAAGGCCACAAATGCTTCATGTTTATCACCTACCAATCAGATGAATTAACAGAAATTGAGATTCATCCTTGCGATAGCAATGCCAGACTTGCAGACATGAGAACGCACATCACAAAGGAGTTTATGTGTGATAAGTGGAAAACACATTTACAAGAGATGGTGGTCGAAGAGAACCCTATTCAATACTTAAAACAATTCCTATGATAGTAGTAGCAAAACATTTACCAGTAATAAAAGAGTTTAAACAAGGAACATTGGTTCAATCTCTCAGCGATGGATGGGTTGAGAAGTTCAACAAAGATGAGATGTCAATGGGAGCTTGTATTCCGGTTGAACTATTCTTTTGCTCAAGAGAAGTTTCTGTTGGAGATGAAGTTGTCTTTGCCGACAAATACCCTATTCTTACTCACAAAGACATTATAACAAAAATAGAACCTATTGAGAAAGACCACCAACCCACAATTTATCATTTCAAAAACTACAGGTCTTTTGCCGCGAAACCATATAGGGTTGTCGCCCCTGTTCCTGACAAAGCCACTTGGGTAAAAGAAAATGAATATTACGAAATCAAAACACAGAAAATGTACACTCGATACGAACCTCACAAGTTTATGGGTATTGATGTGTCATTAAACTGTCCGACGTGCGGGCAGCTTCATTCACAAATGAAAAACAATCCTTATGAAAAAACAAAAGAAGTATAAGATCATTTATTCGATAGCCTTAATAATCTGCATTTTGATGATGATTGGCTATGGGGTATTAATTGCATCCGTCCCTATAAAAGGCGGAACGGAGTTTTCAAAGTGGACAATAAAAATAATAGCTTTGCTGCCCATTATTCCAATGTGCTGGAAGCTTAACAACATCCATAAACTAATAGTAAAGAAATGAAAGCAATATTCCATTTCACACCAACCAGAAGAGCTCCCGGGGCTAATGCAGACTCAAAAGACTTGGTCACCCAAGTTGATTTTCAGAAGTACCTGGAGGAGCATGTAGACAAAAGGCTCATCGTCACCATTGACGAAGAAGCCAATTACCCGGAAAAGGAAAGGATGTATGCCTACCTGATGGGCCCGGTGCTTGACTGTGCAGTGCAAGGTTTTTCTGACGCCGGGTGGGAAGGAATGGATAAGGTAGCTGCAGAACACCAGTTCAAGGAGATGTTCGCAAAGGATTACATTATAGATCCTGACGGAATCCCATCTCCCTATTTACTTGAGAAGAAGAGAATGTCTAAAGATAGATTGTTGAAATATATTGTTGACATACTCCACTTCCTTGAAGCAGAGCTGGGACAGGAAGTGCCGGATTCCGAGGCATACAAAATGAAACTTGAAACGGGGGTAGAGTTTAGGAAAGTTAAATAGTTAGTTAATAACTTTTTTAACGTAAAAACTTAAACTTTTACGAATATTTTATACATTTGCTTCCCCACTTAACCGGCAAGTGTTTAATTAAAAATAAGAGCTAATAGATGGCAACAACTATAACGAATAAGCATGGACTCCCTGAAGAATTTGTAAGGGCGGTCAAGGTAGATAAGCACGTCACGATAGGAGACATCTCCACAACACAACTTATCGACGCTCCCCAGGTAAGATACCTTAAAAGGAGAAACGATATTCAGGTCGATGCTATGGACATGATGTGGGCTCTGTTCGGAACAGCGGTTCACCACATACTTGAGCTTTCAGCTATCGAACATTCAGAGCACAGGAAGATAGTGGAGGCCACCAACATTCTGGATGATTACGCCAGACAAGACCCCAACTTCCAAAAGATAGCCAATTCCATGAAGAATGTGTGCGATCATATTAAACCTGAGACTGAAAGCGAGATTATGTCTGAGGTCACTCTTCATAAAGAAGTAAACGGGTACACCTTTTCCGGAACAATAGATAGGTTCAACAAAAGGCTTGGACGTCTTAGCGACTACAAGGTGTGTAGCGTGTACAACTACATATACCCTGAAGCAAAAAAGAAATGGGCAGCGCAGCAAAATGTTTACGCTTACCTACTTCGAGAGCATGGATATGAAGTTAACGAGCTTGAGATCATAGCTATCTTCAGAGACTGGTCAAGATCATCTATGCACAGAAACAGGGATTATCCGCCCGCTCAGGTCGTGAAAATACCTATTGAGATCATAGAGCACAAGAGGATGCAGAAGTACATTGAGAAGAGAATAGAGCTTCACAAACAAGCAGACCTTGGAAATGTGGCCGAGTGTACAGGAAAAGAGCGATGGGCCAAACCCAACATCTACGCAGCCATGGTCCCGGGAGGAAAAAGGTCGCTGAAGAATTTTACAGAGGAATCTCTCGCCAAGAGCTACGTGCTGGAAAATGAGAAGAAGTTTCCTGGAGTCTATATTGAAACAAGGTATGGCGAAGATGTTAGGTGTGATCAGTTTTGCCCCGTGGCCGAGGTGTGCCCTCAGAGAAAAAAGAAGTTAGAAATGTTAAACAAAAAATAAGATGGAACAACAGCAGAATCAACAACAGCAACCTCAGAAGCAGGTAACTTATTACTATTTAAAAGAGCTCCACGACGGTGGTGTGTATATTTACGATTACCCCGTAGATGAATTCGACATTATTGTTGCCGGAGAGCATAAAATATCGAATGGAGTTCTTAGGCTATCGGGCCATTTGTATCAAAAATCACATGTAGATAAAAACCACAAATCAAACGAGATTGAGTATGACGAGAAATATCTAAAAACACATGTGATAACACAAGATGATATTTACTTTAAGAAAGAGAAGTATTTTCATTTTTTATGGAAGAAATACATTACACAGAAAAGTGGGAACTATATGGAGAACAAGCTTTACTTGGAAAAAGCTTCAATCCAAAGAAGGCTGTATTTCACCAACTTCTTCTTCTCATCAGGTAAGATATAAAGGTAAGACGTTAAGGGCGGGTTTTCCTGATGCTTGGCAGTGATAACGTCTTTAATCAAAATGGGACAAGCATCAGAGTTTGGCAGTAACTTAAACCCTGGCGCCTCGGAAATAGACGAGGACCCCTTACGGGGTTTTAACAAAAAAAAACTAAAACAATGGAGAATCATAATGAAATGCGAGATTTTGTAGCTTTTTTAAAAGCTACAAGGTTAAATTTGGCCTCTGTATTGGCCAAATACCCATCCGGATACCACAAAGAGCTAAGAGCTAAGGGAGACGATTCCCTGTTAGCAATAGATCAATGTATAGAGAGATTTGAAAAGGAGATTCCGCTGCAAACAAAAAAAGAACCAGCAGATAGGCACGTGTACGGAGGAGTATCCCCAAAGAAATTTGATATTGAATCTATGAAAATCGGAAATAAACTCACCATTGAGCTAAGCCCATACACAAGGGCAAAGCATCAGAGCCTCGGAAACTCATGGAGAAATTCACCAATAATAAAAAGGCTTGGATACAAAATGAGTGTCAAGAGAGTCGGAAAAACAAATTTCATTGATATAATAAGGGTTAAGTAAAACTATGAATTATCAAAAAATAATAAAAAAAACAGCAGCTTACCTAATCATTACCAGCTTTGCAATCGGGCTAATTTTATTTATTGTGTGGGGTATAATAAAATTATACTATTACTCTGAATGGATTCTTCACGCAATAGGGCTTGGTTTCTTGAGTGCATTAACATTACTGGCAATTGTAAAGCTGCTTGGGTGGGCAATTGATCAACTTTAAAAAATACTAATAAAACTATGGGCGGACTAAAACTAATCAAAGCAGAAGTAACAAACTTTAAGAACATTGACCACAGGATTGTGGACATGGACGGAAGGTCCATGGTTATTATAGGGAAGAACGGCGCAGGGAAGTCGAGCCTGATACAGGCATTGATGTCTCCCCTTAACGCCAAAATGGTCCCGGCTGAGCCGATAAAGGATGGAGAGGAGCGAGCCAGCGTTGAGCTCACTATCTCAGGGAAGCTTCATGGAGAGGAAACGCTATACAGGGTAGATATGTATTTTACTCCCGGGAACAAGAAAGGTCGACTGGTAGTCACCAATTCCGATGGAGAAGCTATTAAGGGAGCCACCAAGTCAATAGTTAACTCTATCGTAGGAAACATAGGCTTTGATATGTTTGAGTTCCTTGACATGGCCAAGACTAAGGAAGGAAAAGTCAGTAAACCCGGCATCAAAAAGCAAATTGACGTGCTAAAAGGGTTTATGAAGCCAGAGGAAAAGGATCAGATGCACTCCATTGAAACCGAGTATAAGGAGAAGTATGAGGAAAGGACAGGATACAACTCAAGGATAAAACAGCTCGAAGCTTTCCTTCAGAATAGCGAATACACCCAGGAGGAGATTGACAAATATTCCAAGCCCATCGACGCCTCCAAAATACAGCAACAGTCCTCTGAGATGGCTAAGAAAATATCTAACCACGACTCGGTATTAAAAGGAATAGAGTCAAAAGAAGATGAGATAAAAGCAAAGGAGGAGGATGTTGAAGACATTAAGAATGAAATTAAGAAGCTACAGGAGAAGTTGAAGGGGAAAGAAAATGCTATCAGCGACTTAAAAAAGGATATTCAAAAAGGAAAAGAGTGGTTAGAAAAGAACCCAAAGCCAAACCCCGAAGACATCGACAAGCAGCTTGCTGAGATAAACGAGCACAACGCGAAGCATGAGGAAATACGCTCATTTATTGAAAAGAACAACGAGCTTAACGACTGCAAGGATAAATCAAACTTCATCTCTAACGAGCTGAAAGAACTCGAAGAGCAGAAGAAAAAGGTGATGTCCTCCAGCTCGCTCCCGGTAAAGGGGCTATCCTTCGACGAAGACCAGATATACTATAAAGGGCTGCCGTTTGTTGAGGGGCAAATCCCCACCTCAACACTCATTGGAATCGGAACTAAGATAGCCATGGCCATGAACCCCAACTTAAAAGTATTAACCATACACGATGGCTCACTCCTGGATAAAGAGACGCTCTCTGCCGTGATTAAAATGACGGAGAAGTATGGATACCAACTACTCATTGAGATAGTCGACCAGAATGGAGGAGACCTTGATATTAAGTTTACTGAGGAATACCTGCTAAATAAATAATTTATATAAAAGATGATAACCAGAATAAAAAAACATAAACAGTCTTTCGTTATCGCAATTGATTTCGATGGGACGATTGTTGATCACGAATTCCCTTACATAGGCGAACTAAAACCCCATGCAAAAGAGGTTATTAATGAGCTCTACGACGAGGGGCACACTATAATAATATGGACGTGCAGAACATCTCAACACGCCATTGGCATTGACAAGGACTCCTCCCCTACAATATTCCATGTAAAAGAGTTCCTCGAATCAAAAGGAATTAAATTTGACACAATCAATCACAACGACCCGGACTCTGGATTTCAACCAAGCCCTAAAGTTTTTGCACACATATATATAGATGACCGTCAACTTGGAGGGATACCTGATGATTGGGCAGAAATAAGGTCTATATTAAGTTCTTATCACGGAATACTGTAATAATGACCCACATCCAGCTATCGAACAAGAAGGTAATATTCACCAAGTCAGGGTGGACTCCGTCCGAGATAGAGGACGCAATGTGCCTTGGCTTTGCTCTTGAGGGCAACAACCTGATAGCAGACCCGGGTATGACTACCAAGATGTCGTTATGGATGTTCATCAAAAAGAACATGACTGTCTTCACCATGGATCCCGGGAACTATGCCTACATGAACAGTTTTTACCAGAGTCTTTCTAACCTATATGATGAGGTAGAGAGAGAGTTTAATGATACCTTTTTCTCTAAGCTGGAATACCCATTACCACTGTACGGCCACCAAACGAACTCTGTGTTCCAAATGGCTCCTAAAAAATGCAATCTGCTTTCATTTGAGCAAGGGCTGGGGAAAACGATCACCTCGGCAACGCTTTCAAAAGTCTTCAATTTACGGAGAACTATAGTTATCTGCCCATCCCTTGTCAAATGGAACTGGTATCACGAACTTACAGAAACCTGGGGGTTTGACCCATTCAAGTTTACTGTGCTGGACAGGAACAAAAAGAAATCCATCACAGCGTTTCAGGAGTGGTGGGTGATAATCAACTTTGAGATGGTGGAAAAATACTTCGACTATCTCACCCGCGATGTGTGTGACCACATAATCATAGACGAGTGTCACTATATAAAAAACACTAAGACTAAGAGATACAAGGGTGTTAAAAAACTTGTTGATAAATTTCCTAACGCACGAATCACTCTGCTGTCGGGGACTCCGATAACGAACAGGGTGAATGACCTATTTGCTTATTGCAAACTAACAGGCCACCCGTTAGGGAGCAACTACGCACAGTTCCTGAACCAATACACCATATCTAACAGGGGTAGTAGAGGTGTGAAAATATTAGGAGCTAAGAATGTTGACGATCTCAGGTTTAAGATGAGCAACTTTATGATAAGGAAAAAGACCGAGGAGTGCGTTGACCTACCGGAACTCATTATAAATAAGTATTTCTTTCACAACGAGGATTATAAGAAAGAGTATGAGGGAGAGCTCCTGTCTCTTGTTGAAAAAGAGGAAGAGTACGGGAGGCTGTCAGACAAAGAGAAAACACAAATGGCCCAAAACATTAGAGCTTCCCTGCACACCCTGAACAGGATCATAGCAATTAGCAAGATAAAAGGGATCATAGAGCTTATTGATAGTCTAAGGGATATGGGTAGAAAGGTTATTGTGTTTTCCAGCTACACTGACCCACTCAATAAGCTGTTAGAGCATTACGGCTTATCCGCCGTGAAAATTGACGGCTCGATAAATTCATACGACAGGGACCAGAATATTCAGCGATTCAAAAACGACCCCGAGTGTCAAGTGTTCTTGGGTAACGTGAAGGCTGCTGGTGTTGGAATTAACCTGGTGAATTCAAGTGATGTTATATTCTGCAACTTCCCATTCACTCCGGACGACTTAGAGCAGCCGTACAAAAGAGCACACAGAATAGGTCAGAAAAACAATGTAAACGTCTATTACACCATCTGTAAGGATTCTATTGATGAGAATATATACGGAATGATAGTGGACAAGACCAGCGACATTAACGAGATAATTGACAAGGGCAAAGATGGCGTTGTTAACTACAGCTCCATTCCTAATAAAATATTTAAAGACTTAGTAAATGAATACAAAGAGAAAAACAAAGTAGCATGAAATTAAAAGCAGACCGGCAAGAGTTTTCAAATGTAGTCTCCATGGTAGCAACAGCTACAAGCAAAAGGACCTCTACAATTCCACTCTACAACAACCTACTATTTGAAGTGAACAAAGATTCGTGTGTCATAACAGGTACAGACGGGGAGAGCCAAGTCACGGCCAGGGTTAAGGTAGACTCAAAAGATGAGTTTGCATTTTGCGTGCCAAAGGAGCTTGTTGCGGGGACGTTGAGGACTCTTGACTCAGATGAAATAGGCATCGTTAAAAGGGAGCATGATTCAGGTGGCCATTCTATCAACCTCATGGTAGGCAGAAAGAAGCACTACAATATAGTAGGCGACAATTACGAGGCGTTCTCAAAGCTTGATGTCGAAGGAGAGAAGTCGTTCTCGGTGAATGCAGACAGCATGATTAATGCTCTGTCGAGCGCAGCATCAGCCTGTGACCCGTCAGACCTGAGAGCTTTTATGATGAATGTCATATTAAAGCTTGAGAAAGATGTGATAAAGATCATAGGATTCAGCAACCACATCTCGACCAAACAAATTATAGATATAGTTGACAATGATGATCCAATAGGAAGGGATGTTATGGTGACAAAGGCGACATGCGACTGCTTCTGCTCTATACCGTTCAAGGGATCCATGGATGTTTATATAACAGACAAGAACATTAAACTTGTCTGCTCAGGAATAGAATTTGTTTCAAGAGTGGTTGACGGGAGGATGCCTAATCAAATAGACACCATTTGGAACACTTGCCCGGAAGAATATTTTATCGTTGATACACAATCGCTCAAAAGGTCAATGCAAATTGTCAGGCTTTACGGAATGGAAGGAGCAGCCTATTTTATAGTAAAAGAGGGAAAGCTGTTTTTAATGTCTGAGACAAAAGAAATTGGACACAGGGCAGATGAGTCTATTAATGCAGAAAACCATGGCGTAGAAGACACCGAAGTTCACTTCAACTCAATGTTCCTCATAAGCTCTCTGTCGAAAATGAATTACGATAAAGTGAGGCTGTTTCTAAAAGGACCAAGGATAAACGGTAAGATAACCCCCGTCGACAATGAAAATGAGCTATGGATGTTTGCTCCAATAGCATTTTCATCATAGTTAACTTAAAAGTTAAGTTATGGACGACGCGATAGTAAGTTTCTACAACAACGTATATGACAAGAACTCCAAGAAAACCATGCACGCCCTGGAGGTTCTGCAGGGGATAATTGAAGGAGACTGGAAGGTGGAGATAGATGCTATTCGTGCATCGAAGAATCGCGAAGAGAAGGATGCGCTAAAACGAAACCTTGCCGCAGCTACATTTTCCGGCACGTTCAGCAAAAGGAATGAGAAGTGCTTAATAGAATATAATGGATTAGTCACTATTGATATAGATGATGTGAAAAACGCCCAAGCCCTCAAATCTAAAGCCATGAAAGACCCATACCTTGCCATGGCATTCATATCCCCTTCGGGCGGCCTAAAGCTATTTTACAGGACAGACCTTGGCCCTGAGTTGCACAAGGATTGTGTCTACCCTCAGATAAAGGATAGGGTGCAAAGACTTCTCCGTGTTAAGTGTGATACATCGGGAAAGGATTATTCAAGACTATGTTTTGTTAGTTACGACCCTGATGCGTATTACAACGATTCATATCAATCCGTGCCGGTGGACCCAAACCGAAGACCTGACATTGAAAAAGAAGCTCAATATTCAGGAGTACAGACCTTACCTAACGGGACCGCCCCATCATACGACCAGGAGCACATTTTTAAAGTGTGCAAGATGTGGACAAAGAAGAGGTTCTCATTCAGAAAAGGGAGCAGGAACAACTACATTCATTACTTAGCCTGCAACATGAACCGGGCCGGGGTTCCCAAAGAAATAACAGAGATGCTCATAATAAGAGACTATCCAAGCTTAGCAAAAGAGATTCCATTGGTAGTGAAGGGTGTATTCATAAGGAACGCAGGAGAGCACGGAACCGTTACTATATGGAAAAACGTATCATATCAAAAAGAGTTATTAACATTCGACTATGGAAAAAATGCAAACATATAAATCAGAAGACGATCTACAGAAGACCGTTGCCAGGTATCTTGACTCCATAAAAGGGAAGCACAAGTTCAAGTGGTGTCATGTCCCTAATGGCGGGGCAAGGAACGTTGTAGTGGCATCAAAGCTAAAGGCTCAGGGTGTTAAACCCGGGGTTCCGGATGTAATGATATTCAAAAACAACAACGAGTTTCATGGATTAGCAATAGAGCTGAAGATCCATTACAAGTCTGGAAAGAAGAACTATCCCTCAAAAGAACAAAAGGAGTGGATAAAGTACCTTAGAGAAGAGGGGTGGGCCGTGTTCGTCGCCTACACGCTTGACGAGGTAATGGTTATTGTTGATGAGTATATGAGCAATATGGGATAGTTTGATGATTTTGATTATTTTTGTCAAAACCTATTCAAAGATGCACGTTCTAATTAAGAAGTTAAAGGATAAAGATGGCGAATTTACGATAGAAGATGAAGGTATCTCTATTGAAGAAATAAGATCATTCCGCAGGTACAAGTTAACAGAAAAGGAAAGGAACTTCCTTAAAGAACAAGGCTGTGGTGTAAAAGATGACGAAGAGATAACCTACCTCTACATGCAACCACAAAGCAAAGAGGACAGGATAAGCAAAATAAAGGTCGTTGAAACGATCTTCAGCTTTGCTAAAAGAATAGGCGCCCTCGGGCCCAGCACAGTTACTGTAGCAGGTGGCTAAGAAGTATAAAGAGACCCATGCCGTTTCGATATGGGACATAATAGTTAGCTCAGGCGAGCTAAAAAAGTTGATAGTAAACAGATGCGAAGAGTTAGACATAAGACTGATGCACGTAGTAGAAGAAGTGGGCATGAATTGGGCCACATTCCGAAACAACTATCTGAACAATCCAAATGCACTGAGCACTCCTGCTGTGAGAGCGGAGAACATAATGGATATATGCGAGCTGCTGGGATTGAAAGTAAAAATATCAGTTAAAATAGGTGAGCCTGACAAGGAAACAATTTTTAAATTAAAGAATAAGAAATTTAAACTGCCAAATGGGAAACGTCGCAAAGGAAAGAAGGGAACTTTTGACCCGTCCGAGTAAGAACGATGAAATAGTTCTTAACGATCTTATACAGCAGCTTGCTGACCTTACAGGAGATCTCTCCACAATAGAGATGAGCGTAAACGTCAATGCCTGCTCAAGGGTTGTGGCCGGGCTTATTGAACATGAGAAGAAAGTGGCTGAGTTCAAAAAGAAGATAAGGGACATTAAAGAGGAGTTTGTTCGATACAATCATTCTCGCCCAAACAGGCACAAAGGAAATAAAAAGTCTTTACCCAATAATTAATCAATTTTATTAACCATTAAATCTTTAAAACTATGGCAAATTTTGAATCCGTAAAGAACGCTGGAGACCTCTGGGAGCCCAGAAAAGATGCTAATGGCAATGAGAGACAGCCTTCCGGTGACGCGAATGACTGGCTCGACGGCTATTACATTGGATCTGAGCACAACAAAGGAAAACAAGGTAATTCATCAATTCACAAGTTCCTCGTAAAGGAAGTTCCTCCGCAAGGAGGAGCAGAAGCATACGTAAAGAAAAGCGTATGGGGATCTCATGTTCTTGATGAGCAGGTTGCTCAGCTTCAACCAGGGATCTTTTGTAGAGTTCAGTGGCTCGGTAAAACGAAGCCAAAGAGCCCAAGTGCAAATGAATACCACAATTGGGAAGTGTTTAAAGCTACAGACGTTCAGCCTTTAACCGCTGAGCAGATAGCTAAGTTTATTGGTAGTGTAGCGCCTCAACCAGCACCTGCTGTAGCGCCGCAGCCTCAACAACAGGCAGCGCAGCCACAGAATCAGCCCAAGCAGGTTCAGCTTGAGCAGAATCCTGCGGCACAGCAGCAAGCTCAACCTGCAGCTCAGCCGCAGCAACCTGCAAATATGGAGCCGGTGAAGGGGAGTCAGCAGCCGAATCTGGATGCAGATGAGGATGACTTACCATTTTAAATAATCAACGCACCCTGTCTTCCATGGCAGGGTGCTTAAATTCTATACGATATGGATGCTAAATACGTAGAAATAGATCTACACAACGATGAAGAGTACAAGAAGATGTTTGATTACATCTGTACTCAGAGAGCTCTTGACCCTGTAGATGTAAGGTCTAAGCTTAAAATATCAGGGAAAGTGACCCTTGACTCGATAAACAAGCTTTGTGCCAGCCAGGAGCTTAAATTGACAATCGACTACAAGGCGAAGACGATGATGGTGGTTTATTATCCGGCCAAAGTGATCACTCCTCAAGATGAGGGTGCTAACGAAGACACCACCTCAAATGATAAACCAGCGGACAGTCAGCCGAAAGAAGAAGAAAAAACTGTAGAATTTGAATCAGTTAAAAACAAAGAGGAAGAAGCTACTAAAGAAGACCCAAAGCCACAAGAAAAGACTCCTGTAACTAATCAGGATGAAGAAGAGGACGACGACCCCTTTTAAGAGATAAAATTAACCTTCACGGATAGGGGCTGACAGTCTAACTGATGGCCCCTTTTCTGTTTTCATCTGTTCACGCTCAATCATTTTTAATGTCTTGAACGCTTCAAAAGCTTCGTCAGATTGTTCGTCAGTGAAGATAAGCTTCCTTCTCCTGTGCTCCATGTTATCATATTCGCCCGCAGAAGGAGATTTGATCTTTTCAGTAAACTCAAGCTCATAGCCATTCTCTGCCGGCTCAAGCTCAATATAGCATACTTTTCCTTTTACTTCAATATCTTGAGGCATAGTATCTGTTTTACAGCCACCCGGCAATGTCCGAGGCGGCCTGATTTAGTCCTGCTTGGTCTGCGGTCCAACCTGCTTGATTCTGAACTTGCTGAATGTCGAAATCAGTCTTCAGGATCCTATCACCTCCTCCTTTATGCTGGATTGATATAACGAGCATCGTGTCGTAAGGATATACATCTTGAAGCTCTCCAGTATCTCCTGTGAGGTCATTCGACACAGGAGTAATGCTTACTATAGCATCAATAGGAATGTATTCAGGGTTGCTGCCTGTGTTTGCGTTCACGATCTCAATCGTGTTGCCAACCTTCTGAATATTTATAGGGGTCGTTGAACCGGCCATGTTATAAGTTTTTTATCTTCTCGCAAACTCCGAGAATCTGTTGAGTTATTTTCTTTTCACTGTCCAACTTATCAACTTGCGACTTCAGCATACTTATGTACCCATCATCCAAGTCAAACTCTTTCTCTTTCCCCTTTGTTGCTTGAGAATCCCACTGATAACCTACCCCACCACCCGAAGGAACAACTCTTATTTTAAATTCCTCTCTCTCTTTGTCAGTGAACTCTATTTTTTGACTCAATTCCCTTACCAAGGTTTGTTGAAGCATATCCCCGGACTGAGGGTATATGTGAGTCATTGCTACTCTTTCTGCTACTGATAATGATAATTTCTTCTTTGACATCTTTTCTTCTTTTTTTTTGGTTTAAGCAAATATAAAAAAATTATAGCTTCAAAGGCATCTTAGAAGCCTCTCCATGAAACCTGGAATCCGACCCCATATAAACCATCTTCTCAAATAGATGTGATGGAGACATCTTGTACCACTCCTCAAGAAAACCACTCGTCTCGTGAAAAAGAAACGCTACAAGCTCAGAACAATAAAACTTCTGAGCAGCTCTCCCAGCAGAAGTGAAACCCATCCACTTTATATTGGTTCCAAAAATCCTGTTTATGAACTTACCAATACTATACAGTAACTGATACCAAAACGTACCCCTGTAATCATATTTCATTTTAAGCTTGAGAAGTAAAGATATTATAAGCATCATGTGTTGCTTGTCATACTTAAATGTAGGCTTATGAACATGGATTATCTTGTCCTCACACCACTCAACATACTCAGATCTTTCAATACCTTTAGCGCCCATCTCAACAATATAATCGCTCCTGCCCTTTTCTTTAACAAGGATAGCAGAGTGATTCCAATAACTTTTTGTGAAAAACCTTATAGCAGCGCATATATACCTCATTGGCTTCCACCACACAAATGGGTGATGAACAGATACTACGGCCACATATTCAAGCTTGCCCGGCATCATCTATTATCTTCAATTGCATCAACAGCATCTTTATCTGCTGCTGCCCTTATCTGGTCTTTTAGTGCTGTTCCTGAGTCTAATATTGATTTCTTAGCTGCTAACGCTGCGTCAAAAAAACTATCAACCTGCCCCGGTGTTGCTAAAGCCTCAGTATCCATATTGTCAATAGTGTTGAATGTTACAGGAAGAAGTCCTTGAAGCTCTTTTCTCCTTTCAACGCCAAGTATGTTCAGTTGAGATGTTTTTCTCAAACTAAATGTTTTTCCATTATACAAAAACCCCTGATTGCTAATCAACTCTGATGACTTATCATCAATCAGCTCCATTTTATACTGCTTCCATTCATCAAGAGTGCAGGTGTCTCTGTCTGGCAGTGGATATGGTAGTATGTGTGCCATTAGTTAGATAGTTTAATTACTGAAAACAAAACTCTGGAACCGATAGACAGCAGGTTTTTGCCTGCCGTTCCGCTATACGCTCTAACCTCAATATAATCACCTGCGCTCAGGTTTAGTATTTGAGGGGCTGGGGCTACAACAGATTCTACGCTTAATCCACCCATAAATATATTGTTTCTGAAAGCACCATTAACATAAACATAGGTTCCGTAAAGCGTAGATGCGCCAGAGGTGAACGTGTTTCTTGGAGTTACGAGGTATCTTCCGTTTTCAGGAACAGTTATCCTACCAGCTAAAGATATTTCATACTGACTGGTGTTGTCAACGGTGGTTATACAGTTAGCGTCTACGGTCAGGGTGTCTGCTGTGTTTGATACAATCTTTGCTACATCCCTGTCATTAGTTCCACCGTTAATCCTAACTAAGTAACCCGCCCACTCGTTTGTAGTCCACGATTTACTTGTATCTTGTAAGGTGGTGGCAGAGTGTGTCCCGTTGGCTGTCCCGCTTTCAGAAACAGTGTTGTCGTGCATTGAGTTGGGATCATCTTCTTGTGAGTCATACCAAACCCAAGTAGAACCAACCTTCAACTTCTGACCATCGCCAGTCCAATTAGCACTGTCTTGCTTTACGGTAGCTACAGGTAGCTGTGGTATTTGTGATGTTGGAAGCAGCCCTGCTGCATTAAGTTCAGCAACACCATTATTCGCCCCTCTATCAGCTTCCTCAAGTATCTGAGTGTTGCTGTTTATTTGCCCTAACTCATCTGCCATTTTCTACGCTATAAGGCTGTCCAGTTTCCATTACCGAACCAAGCATCTAATAATGGCTCAAAATGAGTTGACAGCAGATTGTTTGTTGATTTCCTGTTGTCTGATGACGGGTCGTAAGGAAACCTTAAATCAGAACCAGCTAAGTTCTTTTCGCTATCGGAAAGAGAAGGCTTGCCTGTTGCCTCGCAAGTCTTAGCTGTGATTATAAAGTTTTTTCCATCCCTAAATGCAGAGTGAACGCAAATAGTGAATCCTGATGGCAATGAGTAGCCGCTCAAAGTCTCCTCCCCTGTTTTGTTTATTTGATATTCTTTTATCATAGTGTTGTTAATTAATGATTAAATATTTTATCCTATTATTCCCGTTGCCTGCAAGTCGGATATTAGTGTTCCGAGTACATCAGCAAGTTCATCTACTGTAGTTGAGTCTGCATCATAAGACCTGTCATTGCTCACGTTTGTTGGTGTGTATGCAGCTGACTTTGTAAGCTTATAAACATTTCCTGCATCATCCATAAAATGAGCAACAACTGTTGTATCACCTCCACCCACTTCTGCTGCCCAAGCGTGAAATGTGTTAGCTACCGCACCGCTTGGGGCTGTGCCTTCTCCAACAACTACATTCCCAACTGCCGATGCTCCATCTGATGTGGTGTTTAATAAAAGATTGCCGTCATTGTTTAGGCGCATCTTCTCTGAACCACTATACTCCCAACTATAAAAGTTTAAAGTCGGTGCGGTTGTTACAAGGTTTTTATGACCTCTTTGGTTTAACGTTATGTAATTGTTATTTGCATCATTTGATATTCTAACTTGCGGTTCGGTGTCGCCTGCAACATGAAGCCTTGCGTCAGCAGTTGTTCTGTCGCCAACCATTAAATCTCCTCCGCTTGTTAGTCTCATTGCCTGAGTATTTCCACCTACTCCTACTCCCCAAGCAAAGTCTGCTGTGTTTGTTGTGTGGTCAGTAAAAATTATTCCAAACTTTCCAAGACCATTTGGACTTGCATCTTGGAAGTTAAAGAACACACCATTTCCATTGGTGTTGTCTTTATTTCTTAAAGTCATTGCAATGTCATTAACACCGCTGTTTAGTGCTAAATCTGACGTATCTACAAAGGCATGAATACCATCATTCAATGCTGTGTCGCTTGTCGTAGAGCCAGCACCTACTACTAACCCACCAGTAACTATATGAAAGTCTCCTGTAGTTCCTGTATGTCTCATTAGTTCTGTGTCTCCACCTCCACTTGGATTTACAGACCATTTGAAATAGTTTCTTCCCTGACTTTGTGTATTTAGGAAGGCAAATCCATTGTGAGTAAACTCTACATTGTTGTTAGAGTTGAAGGCAAGCTTTAATTGTCTAACCCCAGCAGCATTTGTTAACTCAAGCAGGTTGTTTGATGGAACACTACCTATGCCTAAGTATCCAGCAGTAGTTAATGTCATTTTGGTTCCGCTATTTATGAACTCCAGATTAGAGCCATAATCAATAGCGCTTGACATGTATATTGTGCCTACTCCATTTGTGGGCGAACCTATGTTTGAACCGTCTGTTAGTGGAACTATATCATCACCGCTAAACTCCCAAGTACCTACAGCTATGTTTCCACTCGCATCTGTTTGGGTTATGCTTGCGGTTGACAAACCTCTTACACGCAAATCTCCATCTATATCCCACTCTGTTGTTGGTGAGTCTGTATTAAGCCCCCAATATAGGTTTGCAGGGTCTTCGTCGTAACAAATGTATGCTCCGTAAGAGCCTGCATTGTATCCGTATATAACAAGGCTGTGAGCAGACTCCATTCCTATCCAACCCGCATCTGTTCCGGGAGACTTCTCTCCTATATAAGTTGTAAATATTGCAGACCCATCAGTATGAACCCACCCGTACTCTTCGGATGCGGTTTCTATAACAAGAAGCTCTCCTCCATTAATCGGCTTCGCGCCAGAGGCATTTAAGCCAATATACCCGGATGTCATACTAAAGGTCAAGTCATTTGTACCCATAGTTACAGTTGTATCCCCGCTAAGAGAGTCAGAGCCAGTATATATACCGTTCCCGTCAGTTCCACCACCAGTCCCTACCCATGTGGCTCCATCGTAATAGTGTATATCGTTCAAGTCAGTGTCATAAACAACAAGACCTTCTGATGGAGAACCGATTGCGTTTTTCTCAGCCGTTGTCATCCTTGGCGGCAAGAATCCTTGAGTTGTGCTGTCCATCCTAAATAACGCTGTTGCGTCATAAGTCAGTGTTCCAAGCAGCCATGTCCCTTGGTTAGCTGGGGTTGCAATAGCTATGTTGGTTGTAACACCGCCTCCGGTTCCGCCACCGTTGGCCGCGAAGTAACCAGCATAATACCGACCATTATTAGTGGCGCCTGTCATGGAACTCAAGAAACCGTAAACAGTCTGGTTACCCCATGTGGCCACAGTATTAAATTCAACCCCAATTGCTGAGGTAACAATGTTGGTGTTATTTTGATACACCCTAAGAGTGGTGGTTATTCCTGATGGGTCCGTAGCAATATCAGACACCCTCATCATCTGAGAGGCAGATATTCCGGTATTAACAGCAAATTGTCCGTCAATGGTTATATCTCCACCCTGGAAGTCAAGTGTATCTGTAAGAGTGGCAACGGTAGATGACGGAACTGTTCCGTTCCCCCCGTATATACCACCATCTATGAGTGTGTTCGGGTCAACCCATTGTGTCCTTCCGTTTGCATCAACAGATGCTAAGACATGGCCAACCGCCCCCTCCGTTCCGTCCTGCAACTGAAGAGAGTAATTCTTAGACGCCCCGCTAACATTAATAACCATTCCGATAGCCTCTGCTGTCGCAGCGCCGCCCGTTACAATGTGAGACCCACCAATAAGATTTGTGTTTCCTGCTGCTGCTGCCTCGGTCCTCCACCTGTATCCAGCCCCATTTGTGCTGTCTATGTTATTAAACCTGAAGTCAAGACCCCTCTTTGTTCCCCCAGAAACTATTGATGCGTCAAAAAGTGCGTCAATAGCATTTCCTGTGGCCGCAACAGCTCCGTTCAAGTTCAGCCTTCCATCCCTGTGCTTAGTAAATATTGCAGCTCCAGTGTCGTTAGATAACTGCAAAACCTCATCATGCGAAACGAGCGCCTTAACAAAAAGAGTTTGGTTTCCAATTGAAGGCTCGTTTATCGAAACCTGCCCGCCGTTAAATGTTATCTGGTCGGTAAGAGTAGCAACAACACCGGCAGGGACAACACCAGATCCAGTGTAAATAGAGTCTCCGTCTATAGGAGCTCCTATTACATCAGCAACGGCATCAGAAACCACATATTCAACAAGGTCAGGATTACCTTCTTCCTTGTAAAAGAACTTAGATCCTGCTCCTTCTTCCTGCACTATGCCAGCAATTCTGCCTTTTACAAACACCATCTCTTTTGGGGTTGAAAGCTCTCTCCCGTCAAATGAAGTTACTGTAAGCTTTGTAAGCAATGGAGATAAAGCCTCTAACTCATCAAGAGTAAGATCAAATAAATAGGGAACCTGGGAAAGGGTTTGATACTCCCTGTTGGAATCATCAAGCTCTCTTATGTATGCTTCGATTCCGCCAACCCCATCTTCAACCGGCCTGGAGATGTCAGAAACATCAAGGCCAATAGTCGTAACAAAGTCAACTTCTTTTCTTTTTAATGCTGGTACAGAAATCAATTCCATGGCTTAAATATTTGTTGTTACTCTACCTACAACCAACCCGTAAACAAAACAAGCAGGTCTTGATAGAAAAATCTTTTCAAAAGTAGTTTTATTTTCTTTTACCACTACGTTGTTAACATAAGGAACGTTTGCGTAGGGGCTGTATGATTTAAAGTCCACGACATAATCGCCCTTCTTAAAGAGCGTGCCCTTCTTTCTCCCAATAGTCACATCTAACTCGTTGGTAAACGATATTTCATTAAAATCTACGCTATCTCTTTCTACAAATCCATTTATTGAAGCCCAATCGTCAGAGTAATTAAAAGCTGATGGTGTGCGTAAAAAATACTTATCAACAGTGTCTTTGTGAATAAGTCCGGAAGTGTCTATCTCTATCCCTGAAAATGTACCTTCAGGGGGACTTTTTAGGTCAACAGAAAGATTGTTTATCTTATTAACAACCTTGGCTTCGAGAAATGAATTCACCCTCTTATACCCCTCAAGCTCTTCCTTCAACAGTTTTTTGGCCGCTTTCTCGCTCATCACATTCTGCTTCATGGTTGATATAACATTCGCCTGCATTTCAATCTTCTTCAGGTTTACAGAGTCTCTTTTCGACAGAAACTGATTCCTGGACACTTCATCAACAAAATTCTGCTGAGCGCTGCTGCACCCATCAATAGAGAAGTATAATGCAACAAGCAAGACAAGAATAACGATATATGGTACGTGTTTAAGCTGCATTTTTTACATAAATAAATTCAGTAACCTTTCTTAGGTCAACAACAGCAACAGCACCTTGCTTCCTGTTTCTTAGGTCGCAATGGAGCCATGTCTTTGTTATCTTTGGGTCCTCAAGCCTTCTAAGGCCAAGATCATAAAGCTCGTCAATGTGTTTTTTAGCAAGAGCAAACATCTTTTTCCCGCTCATCCACTTACCGTCCTTGCCTTTCATTTTCATGTCAATCGCGCCTTCCTTTTTGTGAGCAGACCTTGTTGACCCTATGGTACATTTTGGGCTTCTGTACCCGCTCCACTTTCTACGGGTCTTGCTTTTAAGTATGTCGTCAATAATGTCTTGAAGGTCTTTCTTGTCTTTATTTTTCTTATAGTAAGACCACCAGTTATTTATCATAACTGCACGGCCTGTGGTGTCCCTAAAAAACTGAGCTATGTCGATCATCCCTTGGCGAACCTTACTCCTGCCATTATCAGCAGAATTGAAGTAGGTATCCGGATCAACAAACTCATCTAAATAAAAATTCTCTGATACCTTAATTCTCTCCATCTGAATCCTCTTTTTTGATTGACGGGCGCTTGGTTTCGCTCTGAACGTACCAAAGTGTTACGGCGCCAATTTGAGTTATTGCAGAAGTGACTACCACTTCCATATCGTGAAGAACAGCAAAAACACTCAGGCCCATAAAGAACAAGTTGTTATAAACAACAAGCTTAAACCTGGTTCTTTTTGTATTATTGAGAATCTTTGCCATTCTGCATTTGATTTAATTTCTCCTTTTTGATCTTCCTGTCAATTTGAGCATTACCTATCCTGTACACAAGGTATATTATACCAAGAACACCGGTAATCAATGCAAGCCAAGAGTTTATGGAAGCGTCCAAAAGCCAGCCTGCTGCGTTCAAAACGAACCCTAATAATGTTACAATCTTGGCCATAATGCTAACTGGCTCAGGTAAATCTTGATGCACTAATTCTTCGATTATACGCATTTTTAACAGTTACAATCCGAGCATAGCCTGGTGATCTTCTCGCAAACAACTGACAACTGTTCTTCTGAAATGCAATTGCAAAAACCTAACTTATAGGTTATGTCTTCTATTTCGGGAGTCGTGCTCCCATCATCTGAATGTAAATAGGCAACAAGCCTAACTCTCGTTTTCAAATTTAATAAATCTTTGTTAACAAGTATCTCTTGAACGGTATTTGTTTCAGCATACCCCGAACTAACAACCCAATCGCTTCCATCAAACCAATACTGAGAACCGTTTATTTCTATAGTGTACCTTACATCGTCGCTCCCGGACTTAGAGACATCCTCTACTAAAGAAAGAAGCTCGCATGGCTTATACGTGGCACATGTTGTTATTGTTGGGTTGTCTGTGGGGTACGTGGGCCCGATTAACCGCGCCTTTCCTTCAGAAACCTCAATTTTGGTGTCATCAAACTTGTAAGACTTCTCATTATTGAAGTCCATCGCAACAGAAAGATCAGCCTTATATCTATCTAAAACACGTATCTGCCCATGCAGATAACGCATCTTCCTACTCATTGACTTCTCATTGTACCCGTAAGTAAGAGCCTTTGTGTAAGCAGCAGCTTGGGTCGCAGCGCAGCACTTCGCTACAGTGATCCTTTTATTTAAGCAACCCTGGTTTACCATATTAATGCTTATTGACTATAAAGGGTACGTATATTCTGGCTTTTCCTGCCGTCAGATCAGCGACAGAAATAGTTATCGTAGCCTCTTCAAGAGAGGTTAGCTTCTGCAGAGCCCCGTTCAGGCTATACTCAACCTTATCCGCTCCGTCGTAAGGGGCGTTAGCTATTGGCTCTGCCTGAGACAAGGCATCAACACCTGAAGAGTCAAGACCCCAGCTAACCTCTGCGGCTCCGGCGCTGGCAAACACAGTCTCAACCTCAACGAAAGCTTGATCTGCCAATATGATAGATCCGTGTGGAAAAAATTTACCAAGGTTTATCGTTCCCTGGGCGCCACCATGAACTGCAAAGTCATATTCAACCGGCATCAGCATTACATTCTTATTGAAGTTCTGCGTGTGACCACCATTTACCTCAATAAACCTTCTTTCAACCTTATACCCTGCATCCGTCCATAAAAAGTCGTATATCGTAGGCAATATTGTTCCAGCCTCAAGAGTTACAAGGGGTGATCCACTGTGCTCCACACTCCATGTGAATCCGCTGTCCACCTTTCCTCCAAGCAACACCAGCTTAAAAGAGCTCTGCTTTCCTGCTCTTGGAATCAGATCAACAACCCTGTCGTCTGTAACATCTCCAACATCAAACACCTGTATCTTGTCCGCTAAGTCTGCGTCGAGAGTTACATCCTGATTCATGTCATTCCCTGTAGTTCCGAAGCTGGTGCGCCATAACTCCATATCAAACTGGTCAACCTGTCCATTTCCAGGAACACCAGCTTGCGGCGTGAAAGTGAAAACAAGCCCACCGTTAGCGGCCTGAGCTTTAGTAAGCTCCCTGCCAAATATCTTCAGGGAAAATCCGTCAGTATTTATTGCAGCGTTATAAAACACCTTAATAGGATTGCCGTCCTCAAATGGAAATGCGGCTCCGTTGGCTTCTATTTCGTAGTCATTTGTCAGCGTTCCTGAACCGTCGACAACAACATGCTTTGGGGTTTTTCCGTCAAGAGTTTCTGTCCCTCCTGCGGTGTTTACGGTTATTTCAAATATATCTTTTAATCTGTCCATAGTTATTCTATTTCAAAATAAATCTCGCCAGAAATTTGATAGTTTCCACCAAAAGTAGGAAGACCTTCAGGCTTTATTCTTATCGACGTATTCCCATCTAAAGCTTCTGCCGATGGCGGATTATCAAACTGAGTGTTATTGTTGTTTATAACAGCAGCGGCTTTGTGTGGACCCCCCTCTATTGTTTGTCCATCAAGATTAATGTCAATAGTATCTATGGTTCCGATTCCACCGCCCGGAACTACTGTCATATCAAAGCAGTAAGCAAGGAACATCGTCTTACCTGCTACAATATATCTCAAAAACACATTGCTTATGTTAACAGCAGAAACGCCTGTGTCAGTAACAACTATATCAGATGCGTCGCCATAATTCGTCCATGGGTTGTCAAAGAAGTTGTCGCCCGGATCCCCTTGAGGGCCTGGGTCTCCCTGTGGGCCTTGAGGCCCTGGATCTCCTTGTGGGCCTTGAGGCCCTGCCGGGCCCGGATCTCCTTGTGGACCCTGGGGGCCTTGGTCTCCCTGATCCCCTTGTGGTCCCTGTGGTCCTGCTGGACCTTGTGGGCCTACTGGAACCTCAACGTTTCCACAGCAAGCATTACACGTTCCACAGTTACAATCGCTCATATTATGATAGTTTGAGTATTATTAAATTCGATTTCTTCACATCAAATGCAGAGATAGCAACCAGTATTGTGGTGATAGCCACCTCTAACAATGCTCCTCCGGCTGGCGCAGAGATAACTTTATTAAACCCAAAGTCATTGCTCCCGGGTGTAGGTGAGTTTGAGTCACCCTCTTTCTTTCTTGTGTTTGCAACTTCAACTCCGCCAAGCTTCAGATAGTAGTCGTACTCGACCTGCTCAAACGTCGCATAGGCATCAAAAAGCACAAGATAATCTCCTTCATCAAGGTTGGTTGACATGCCGTTCAGTATCTTTTCGGTATGCTCAGCAATAGCCCATGAGGTGTCGCCTGAAGATTCTAACTGAGTCATCCCAAGAATCCCAGGAAGACCTTGCTTTGTTATTATTTTTTTATTGCAACTACAATCACACATAGATTTTGTTTTATGGGCAGCACTCGCATAGCGCAACCAGGTAATTATATATTCTCAACGCCTTATCCATCTTTCCGCAACAGGCGGCGTTTACCATTCTTTCAAAAAGAATTGGAGCATCTATTATTTCATCGTTCTCACTCGACTCAAAATCGCAAACATTCAAGCCCGCAGACATCTTGTCTACGCAACACTGGACGTGATTATAAAACAATGAACAAACTCTTGTTGAAAACTCACTAACAGGAACATCGTCATCATCATAAAGAGTGTAGATAAATTCCCACTTTCCATCAACAATAGTCTCATAGCCAAGACCTGTAAGGTGCTCTGGCAATATCTCCCACCCTATATTGTCTGTGTTTGGGAGCGTTGGGTAAACATCAATCTCTATAGCATCCTCCTCAGTAACCCCAGGGGGGATTACTTTTACGACAGCCCTGTCAATATCAGCAACCGTTTTGTTTGGGGCCCCAAAGCCTGTCGTGTTGGTTACTGCGTCATACTTTCCGGTTACATCGAAAAGGAATATTGAATCTTTTGATGATTCGACACATAGTTTATTCTGGAGCATAGGCAAATGTACTTAAAATTATTTATCAGGCATTTGTTTCTCAAAAAACATATCCGTCTTAACTCTCTTGGTGGCAGCAGAGAACATCTTATTCATGGCCTTCTTAAATGAGTCGTCGTCAAGATTGGATATTTCATCGAACCTTGTAACTCCCTTTTTAACCTCAATATTCATCATATCAAGAACCATTTGTCCGCGCCTCTCATTAAGCTCATCGAGATCTGTTTTTGAGATTCTAATTGTTTCTTTTATAAATTCACCATCCTTATCAACAAAGCCGCTTAGATTTCTTCCAGTGAAGTACCTTGGCCGATAACCTTTTTCCACAAAAGTCCTGTAGTAGGGATCGCTTGTTGTTACTTCATCCCACTGATATAACACCTCATCCTCTCTTGTTCTTACCGGAACAAGCGGAATATCAAAGACATCTTTGACCGGCCTGCCGAGGTGATCTTTGTTGCTCGGGAGCGCCTCTTCAAATATAGGCAGGTCCTTATAAAAGTAGTCATGCCACTCAACAGCCCTCTTAGCGTCCATCCCCATTAACGCCCTCACGTCATTGTTGGCTTGAGAAACGAAATTCGGGACTATAGTGCTCTTAACAATGGACGCACCCTGCTTTAATGCAAAATCAGAAGATCTCTCAAGCACACCTTTGTCATTGTAATCCCCAAGGGCGAATACAGCAGAAAACAGATCGTTAACACTTTTAAATGACGTTTGGTCAAGAGCAAGCCTCATGTACGCTGATGCAGCAACCGCCATTCTTGATGTAACAGTAGACTCTTCCCCTTTGCCAGCGCCAAACTCATCATAGTCACTAAGCATTCCTACCGGCAAGAAAAGCGGAGCATACGACAAATCCTTGTACTTTATAACCGGCCTATTCATAAAATAAACAGTGTATGGCTCAAGACCCGTACCTTTCTCTATTGTTTTTGCCTCAGAGAAATCAAGGGCTAACGGCCCTGTTATCCTAAGAACTGGTTTATCTTTATCTTCCTCGTCATCGTGATACGTGAGTTTTGTTAATGAATACAGTGCGATAGAGCTCATTGTGTAACCAATAGCCTTGATGTACATCTCCCTCTCTTCGTCCGGGTGCAGCTCTTCTTCGAGCCCAGCCTCAAGAACTCCTTTATCAGATATAACAGAACCCCTTCTTCCCCTAACCTTACTAAGCCCAATGCGAATAAATCCGAGAGGCGATCTATCTATCAAAGAGTTTGCGATGTTGAATGGAGCGTTAACGAATGTTAATATAACGTATTTGCTCGCTGGAACTCCTCGACCAAGAACGTTTGCTAAATGAGCAACATACCCAAGAGTTCCTTTTGGATGAGCTAAAAGAGTTGAAGTGTCCGCCCACTTCTTAGCAAAATCAATATTGCCCTGAATGACGTCAGGGTCAATATTCTCCTTCATTTCGTCAGAAATAGACCCAGTATCTTCAAACACTTCAGCCCTGGTCTCTTCCATTATCTCAAAAGTTCTTCTTCTGAAATCCCTAAATGCTTGCTTATTATCTTTAGTGATTTCGTCTATCTTATAAAACTTTCTCACCTCTTTACCAGCCTGCTCCTGAGCTTTTTGAAACCTTGTAGAGGTATAGCCCATCACCTCGTTAACAGCAGCCTCTATAGCTTCATTACTCATTCTCATAATTTTCGGCTGCTTCCTATTCTGCTTCTTCATCTCACGCAAAAGAAGTTCTGCTTGCTTCATTTCAGACAATGGAACATTAAACAGAACATCACCAGCCTGAAGAGCCCTCCCTGGAATCGTCCAAAACTTCAAGAATTTATAATTTTTAGACAACCTTGACAGAACATCCTGCCCGCGAACTTCAGTGCTCTTGGCTACGCCTTCCTTCATTGCTGCAGAAGCCTCAACAACTCCACCTCGAAAGCCAACTCTGTTTAACCCTTCCTCATTTAAACCAAGCAAAGTTTTTGCCAAAAAACCGGCGTTCTTTGGGTTTTTTAACGCCACAATAGACATCTGATTCAGGAGGGCAGTCGGGACATTCCACTTTTGGTTCCTTATGTGTGTTTCGTAACCAAAAAGTATGTTTGCAAACCAAATACTCATTGATAGTTTAAGAGGGATCTGCTTTCTTGCCTTTTGCTCTTGCCCGCTGAGATAATTAAGCATCTTAATTTCCTCCCTGTTTTTCAACCTTGTTCCTGGAGCATTAAATATCCTTTCAGCGAACTGGTCCATCTTTTTGTTGAACTCAGGGTCTGTTTCGTCCACAAGCCCATACTTTTCATAGAATAACTTTGAAAACTCTTCGTCCTCAAGCACACCAAGGTTTACGGCATCCACTATCTTCTCATGCTGCTTCTTGACTTTTTTTCTGTTGTGTATAAGTGGGTTAGAAGGGAACATTTTATTTATCATCTTCATATTCCTATCTTTGGCTATCTTCCCATAGGCCTTGTAAAATGTTTTCGCGATGTCCTTCGCGTGGGCCTCAGAAACGCCAGTTTTCAACACAAGGTCGTCAATAAGTTTTTCTACCGTTGCATTTTGCTGTGTCGGATGCTGAAGAAGTATCTCATCAACCTTCGTCTCCAAATCAGAAAGCTGCTCCTTTATAGCTCTCTCAGCAAGCTTTTCCCCAAAAGGAATGCCTATCACCTCTTCAAAATAGGAGTCAAGCTCAGACAGCATTGCGTTCTTTTGATCTTCCGTCAGCTCGTCGTTTAACTCAATCTCCTCTTCTACTATTTCTTTTGATTCCTGCCAAACATCCTTAAACTCTTCAAAGTTTTCAATAGCTTGGCGTATCTTATCAATAGCTTTTCTCTTTGTCTTCTTCTCTTGAACTCCAAGCTTTTCATCAACCTTAGCAAGTAGCGTATTAAGCATTGACCTGACAGGGTCGTTTTTCTTTTTAACTGAAGGAGAAACCCGGTTTACAATTCGAGTTGCAAGCTTTTCGGCATTTATGTCTATAAACTCCTGCCTTGCCTGCTCGGACATTGTCTTCCCGTCCTCTACCTCTTGGGTCCATATATTCTCTAAGTCCTCGTCAGATATTTCAATACCTGCCTTAGATTTAAGATCCTGCTTCATTTTTTCAGCCCAGGCGGAAAAACGAACATGGCCCTCCTGGATGTAGGTAAAGGCAATCTCTGTTATTATTTCAATCTTTTCAGGGTCAAGTCCGCCAGCGGTTAATTTAGGACCAGACCCCCTAAGTTTGTCAAAAAGCTCTTGTCGCCTCTTTTTTATCTCAGCAAGCTGCTGCTCAGTTTTATTTGTCTTTGGCTTGCGAATACGCCTCTTTTTGCCAACAGCATCTTTAACAGACTTCGACCTGGCAGCGTCTTTTGCTGATTTTTTGTTGTTTCGCATGGCCTCTCTCTTGGCTGCGCGAATAGTCGATCTCCTCGAACCGCGGTTCATTGCCCTTTTGTTCTTGTTTTTTATCTGATTGACCTTTTGAAGCTTTATTCCAAGAGGAGATTGCCTATAAACATCTTTTAGTTTTTGAATACCGGAACCGCTTTGCTCAGAAAACTTAGCTAAATGCACCCAAACATCAGATTCTTTTTTAAATAACTCTTCAGCCTCGTCCTCAGTCTTGGCCTTTTTTCTCCTTTCAAAGTAATCATTAGCCGCCTTGCCAAGAACTGCAACCTGAACGGCATTATGGATGTCCGGGTTAGATGTGACTTCAGCAACAGCCTCGTCAGCACCCATGTCTTTAATTATCTCGTCGGCAAGTTTGTCAGATTCTTTATTAGAAACCGGCTCTTTTTTAGCCCTCTCCTCAAGCTCAGCCTTCATTCTTTCTCCAGTTTTCTCTGCTTCAGTCACTCTCTCCGCCACCTTCTTTAATTTTGGCTTAGCCTCTTTCTTCCCAAACTCAACACCCTCCGTAAGCTCGTCAAAAATATCGTCAATATCTTCTGACAAGATGCTGTCGCCAAAATTATCCTTAACCTGTTTTTTTAGCTTAGACTTGACTTGCGATTTATTTCCACCCTTTTCAGCAATACCCTCTATTAACTTTTTAAGAGAGTCAAAAACCTTTTGGTTGGTAACAGGGTTAACACCCTCCCTCACCCCTTCTATAGCATCAGAAACTTCTTGAATAGGGTCTGGGGCCTCCTCTGCTGGCTTTTCTTCAACAACAGGTTCCTGTGCTTCGGGTTCTGCTGGCGCCTGCTCTTCGGGAACTGGTTCGGTTGGAGCTTCTTCCTGCGGCTGCGTTTCGGATGGTTGTTCTGGCTGCTGCTCAACCGCCTGCTCTTCTTGAGCTTGAGCCTCTTTCTCGCCTTCCCTTTTCTTAGCAGCTTCCTGCCTTTTTTGAACTCTCGCAAGGTTTTCATCGTATTGACTTTCAAAAGAATCCACCTTCTTTTGCTTAGCATCTTGGCTGAGGTCGCTAAAACCCTCCTCTATCTCAGTCCTTAATTTTACATACTGATCTTTTGGTATTCGAGTCGAGTTAGTGTCATTAACCAAAAATGCCTTAGTGTCAGCTTTATTTAACTCAACCTCCTGGTCTCCAACAGACACCTTTGAAAACACATCATTGTCTCCACCAGGGATAAGCTCCATAGACGCCATTCCGGGGTCTACATTCTTAAAACTAACCCCACCCACCAATTGCGTGCCTTTCTTGCCTACCCGCCTGGACTCGGGAATAAATTCAAGGGATGGGGCGTCCGAAGACACTTCTTTCTTTTCGGGACCCTTGGCAATTGTTTCAATTTCATTCTTTATCTCAGCCACCCTTTTCTTTTGGTCGACAACATCAAAAGCTCTCTCCTCCTGTGTGGCCTTCTCTATCTCAATATCAAGATCCTTCTTTTCAGCCACAAGATCTTTCACCTTATTCAAATCATCAATCATCCCCCCTTTCTGCTCCTCAGTAATATTACCTTGCTTAAACTCACTCTCAATGGAACCTATTGCGCTCTTGAACTTCTCTTTAGAAGACACCTCTCTCTCTATCTTTTCTGCACTTTCCCCTATTATAAATTTAATACCCTGTTCAATTGATGGAGTGGGGGCCTCTCCCGCAGCAATAGCTTCAAGCTCTTTGTCTATCTGCCTAACACGCTCTTTTTTACCAAGAACAAGCGGTTCAGCCTTCCCTTCAATTTCTTTTTTAAGGAGTTCTTTTTCATAAAGAAGTTCTGCCGCCTGCGCTCTATTTTTGCCTTCTATCTCTGCCGGTATTGACTGAGCAAGCTCGCGCATTGCGTTAGCGTTTGCAAAAATGTTGTCCCGCTGCTCCTCAGTAATTGATCCTTTAGCGTATTGACCCTGAACTTGATCTAAGAGCTTGCTGAAGTTCTTGTCATTAAGAACAGTTTTCTCTACCTCATTATAATTTTCCCCTATAAGAGATTTTAAGTTTGTCACGCTTCCAAGTATAGCTCCACCAAAAGCGCCCCCAACCATATTAACACCAACGTCCTCCCAATACTCTTTCCATCCAGGAAGTTCAAAGTGGCCACCAAACTCTTCATTATAATACCTTTTTAACCCATCCCCCATCATATACTGAACGCCCTCTTGGAGGCCCTCTTCGTAAGACTCATAGCCAATACTTTTAGCAAACTCTAAAGCATTTTTCTTAACCACCTGCTTTATTCCGTTTTTGCCAAGCTCTTTTATCCCTTTATTCTTTAGCTCATTTATAACTGCAGACCTAAGAGCCTTTCCTGTTATCGCAGATACGCCCCTCCTGAGCGGAAGTAGTTCGAGCGGAGCAGAAACAGATCCGTACACCATTGCAATCTCCTTAGCATCTTCCTTGCCAACCCCGGATCTTAAAGCATCTTTATACATTTCATCAGAAGACATAGCATGGCCCATGATTAAAGATCCGGCAACCCCCGCTCCCGTAGCGGCAGTCCCTAATATCAACGCGCCCTGCCCCAAGACCTCTCCTGTGAATCGAGATATTTTCCTCTCATCGCGAGTGTCAACTGCAGTCTGAAGTGTCTCTGTCATCCTGTCTAACTCATCAGCAACCCCGTCAAAATATGAATCAAAAGGAACCCCTTCGGCCTCCTTGAAAGCTTTTTCCGGAGCCCTTGCTACCGCCTCAGCAGTTTGAAGCGTTCTTCCTATTAAACTTGGTATTTTGGCTACAGATTGATTCCAAAATGATTTTACACCCGTCTCAAAGCTTCCTTGGTATTCAGTATCTATCTCAGTCCACAGCTTAGAATATAAGTCTTGGGCTGTCGCCTCGCTGTCAATATCTTTCAGTAGCCTGTTATAATCAATAAGACCCTGCTGAAGGTCATTGTTTAGTATTTCTGCTGTTGCGGTATCCCCTGAAGCTCTCAGTGAGTTTATTTCATTCGACAACGCTTCAAGCTCCGCCCTTTTCTCTTTTTCAAAGTTTACAAGCTTTGGCAGAACACCCTCCCTTGACTGAAGCCATCCGCCAATCATTAACTTGGCGACATCCTCTTCTTTCGACTGTACAAACTCGTCATCAGTCTTTATTTCTTCAAGCAGGCCAAGAACCTGGTTTCTATCTAACTCGCTCGGCTTTAGACCAGCGTACTTAGCCTTGAATTCGTCACTTGTCCCCTCAAAACGACTTAGAGGTACGTCTGTGACAATACCTTCTTCCTCTATCTCGGCCTGCCTTTGGGCTGCCGGTCCGAATATTTCGTCTTCTGGAGGAGCTACTGATGTGGATACGGCAGGTGCAGTTTGAATTCCAGTTTCAAGCGGTGTGGGTTGAAAAGATTCTTCTTTTTGCTGAACATCCTCAAGCCTCTGTTGTGCAACAAACGATTCAGCAAATTCTTGACCTGGCTGAGACTCAAACGGAACCCCGACCTGCCCTTCTTGTGATGGTGAATCCGAAGAAGATGGTTGTTCGTCCAATGGTGATGGAGAAGCCAATGGAGGTTGTGAGGCTTGCTGCTGCTGTTGGGAGACTTTTTTTTTAGAAGGGAGCATTAATGAGATAAACTCCTCTTTTGACCTGCCAAAGTCAGCAAACTCGCTTGAAATAACACCATACACTTGCTCTGCATAACCTTCTTGGTTGTCAAGCATGGAGTTAAACTCTTCCTCTGTTCTTTTAAAGTCGGAAAAGTTATTAGAAAGAAAACCGTAAATCTTCTTCCTATAGGCTATGTCCTGTGGTGAATCTCCGTTTGGCATTATAAGTTACTTGCTCCAGTCCTCTTTGTTTGCGGTTGAGTTTGCTGTCCTTGAAATTGAGCCTTATTTGTTTGTGGATCGTATCCAACAATACCGGTCTCTCGCTCGTGCCTTACAAGCTCGTTAGGGAACTCTCTTCTTATTCGTTCCTGATTCCCCTCAATCAGCGTATATGTTGTTTTCTCAGCCTTTCTTCTTTTTGTTTTTCCTGTAGTAACATCCCTTTCCTCAACCTCAGTCTGGGTTTCGCCAACAAGAACAGGGGCTTTTCTAACCTGGCTTGCTATCTGCGGAAAGTTTAAACTCAGAGCCTTCACTCCTTCATCAGTAACAATGGTTCCCTTTCCAGGGACATCCATTATTGCATTACTTGGCATTCCCGCAACTTGGTCTGCAGTTAACACTCCTTCGTCAAGGAAATTCATGTTCGCTATTGATGCTGCCTGAATCTCCTGAACATCTTCCTCAAGTTTAGTTCCGTCCTCGGTTATTGTCACAGCGCCAGCTATGTTAATCGGCGTCTTGGCATCCTTGGTCCCTATATCTGTTTTTCCGGCAGCAGTGACCTCACTACCCCCTACATTAAACTTGCCCGTTCTTTGGAATGTTACTTCGTCAGGAGAGGTAGCCCTTCCGCTAAACCTGGCCTTCGCCCTCTGTGGGGTCGACTGAGTCTTTATAATATCTTTTCTTTCTCTTTCAACAAAAGAACCTATCGCTTTGGCTATATCCTCTTCGGTGAAAAACGGATTAGCTCTAAACTCGTTCTCTTTTAGCCTTTGAGCAATCTCTTGTATTTGGGCGTCAGAATCCTTCTTGTGTTTGCTAACAATCAAGTCAAAATCACCTTTATCTGTTATGCCTGCAAGTCTCTGCGAAAGATCAGAGCCAATTCTCTCAGCAATCTTCCTATCTTGCAAAAACTTATCAAGAGCCATGTGCCCTTGAACTAAATTCATCATTCCTGTCAGGTTAACAGGGTCCCCAGACTCAAACCTTCCAAGCATTGCGTCGAAATCACCTATCAATTCATGTGTTTGGTCAGAAAATATCTTAGTCCCCTCATCCCTGTCTTTCTTAACTTCAGCAATAGCATCTATGGCTTGGTCAGCACTTTTAGCGAGGGTGTTTAGGTTTGACAGCTCTAACTGAAATCTCCTGCCAATATCTGTTGAAGCTGTTGATAGTGCTGGTATTGCCTGGTCGCCAAACGTCTCCCTTGCTTCGTCAATAAACTTTTTTACTGTGCCAAACGTTCTTTCTGTCAGCTTTTTCTGAAACCTTGGATCTTTTACTGCGGGAACGTCAATTGATTCATCAAATGCCTTTAACTGTAAGGCCCTTTTTGACGCCGCGTCCTGAAGCGCCTTCTCTCTTTGGGCAAGTGCATCAAATGGGAAAAAACCACCAGAACCTACAAATATCGGCTGAGAGCCGAGCGTCTGACTGCTTGCCTGCCCTTTCAATATGGGATCGTTTATCCCGGGAAAAAGAGAGGCTCTTCCAAAAGCTCCCGGAGATGGCTGGTCGGGGACTGCTCTTGATAACATATTTACCGCCCTTAAATCTGCTGACGATGGGGCAAAATTCTGAGGCGTAAACGACTGAATGTCTTTCACAGCGACATCAATAGCTTGCTGTCCAGTCTCTCTGTCTGGCAGCAAGTCAGAAGCGGGTATCTCTTTTTTTTCTGCCATTAAAATGAACTTATGCTTGGCGTAGCGTTAGGATTGAGGTTGGCTGGTTGGCCAGGAATGATGTCGGCCATGCTTGTCGCTGGCGGCAAACCACCTGCAACTGTTGGGGGTGTTGCTGGTGGTGTCTGTGCTTGCGCTGCTGGCTGTGCTGGCTGTTGCCCCTGTTGTCCGCCAAGCTGAGGTGGCGTGCCCGTTCCGACAAATCCAAGTAAATTAGATATTCCTTCTTTCCTTAGTTGCGCTGCTTCCCCTAAAGCTTGCACCCTGCTAAATTGCTGTAAGTCCAGCTTTCGTTGTGCTATTCTATTCTGCAAATCCTGTGCAAGGCCAGTAAAAAACTGCTGTCTTTGCTGCCCTGCGGCGAGAGCCTCGTTAATGTTTTGGCCTGTGGCTCGCTGTGCCTTTAACAATCCGGAAACGGTTCCACCGACATCTCCACCAGTAACTTTGGCTATATTAGCCTGTGTTGTCTGCCCGAGCTGCTCGGCTGCCCTTCTTGCCCCAGCGGTGTCTGCTCCTGTTTGGGCTGATTTTCTTCTCTGCTCAATGTCCTCCAACAAAGCCCTTTGCCCGGGGTCTTCGAGAGGTGGCGCCTGCGCTTGGTCCTTTTTTATAGCAGAGCCTATGAGTTGAGCCGCGCCAAGCGCCCCGCCTGCCGCTTGCTGAAGCCCAAAAGGTTGTTTCTGCTGCTGGCCGCCTTGCTGCTTGTTCCCCCCTCCGAGCAAGCTTGAGGCCGCGCTTCCTATTGATAATGCTGTTAATGGATCTATGGCGTAGGATGTTGCCGATAGATCCATTTCAAAAATTGATTGTAAAATTTCTAAAATCATTACTTTAAAAGTTTATATTGAGTAGAGGTATCTATAAGCGTAAAACCTTCAGCTAAATTATGAATTATTTTATAAATGAACACCCTGTCCTGAACTCGCTTTCTGTCAACATCGTATGATGCGTCCTTCCTTGGGATAAAGTTTTCCCAGCCATCGTAGTCCTTTAAATAAAGAGGCCCCTGTATGTTTTCATCAAGAGCACACATTACATTAAAGTCCCTGTCAAGAACCTCTATCCTTGTTGGCTTTTGCAGCGAGTTGGCCTGTATTCTTATAAACTCTTTCTCTATCCTTTGGTTTTGAGCAGAAGCCTGGATAATATAGCCCTCTACTGGCTCCCCGTTCATTATATAGCCTTTATCCAACTCATAGTCCTGTAGCTCTCTTAAACCAAATATCCTGTCTCCTATCGACACGAACCTGTCAAATTTAAACCCGCTGGTTCCGTAAAAACCGCCCTTCTCTTGCCCATAAATAAATGTAATGGCGTCAAGTGGCTCGTCAGTCTCAGCCGTCCAAACGAGTGGCATGTTCCCATCTGTAGAAACTTTTACACATGAGCCTGGTGATAACAAAAACGGAGAGGCTGTCATTATGGTTATTATGACATCGGTTTCGTTGCAGACGAAATACTCTCTAACATCCGTAGCCGCTGGAGGGACATGAGTTGTTGCATTGGGGCCTATGTATTTAACAACATCTCCGTCGTTCTGCGGTTCGTATGCAGGGAGGTCAAATGTTGTATCGAATACAGTAGGAGTTCTTGATATGTGTAGCCATGCCTCGTCCTTATCTCTGTAATAAACACCCGTTATCTTGTCAAGAAAGCCCGGCCTTATTTTGTTTAATACTGGATTTATTCTGCTGTAATAACTTCCCTTAGCAAGATCTTCTACGTTGTTGTCTGCAAGCCTTAAAAATGTGATTCCGTCCGTAAAGAATAAAGCATCTCTTCTGACCCCACCCTCATCTGTGGGAATGATTATTGGCCCTTCAAAAGACCCTCTCCATAGCTCGTCCGGCATTCCATGATTTCTGTCTATCCAATACTCTCCACCAATAAACCTGTCTGCAGACAGCAAGCCAAGCTCCGTCGAAGTTGTTTCACTAAGGACAGACTTCTTGTGTAGTAGAAGACATATACCTGATTCAGTTATTGCGTAAATATTCTCACCCTTACCCGAAATATCGTCATACAACCTCTTAATTTCTCCCCTATCGTCAGAGATGTCAAACGAGTTGTTTGCAGGGAAGGTTCTTAGCCCGGGAGAGTCTTGCTGATTTGTCGCCCTTGGGAGGCTCCACATGTGCCTAACGCAAAACTCAGTTTCTTCCTCAAAACCAAACTCGGGCTTACTGAAGCTCTCTTTGGGAGATTGTGCTGAATAATCTATGTTTATTGGCTGTATGAACCTAATTCCTCCAAACTTCCATCGTGTTTTTTCCTCTTCGCCATAGTCATCTACATACTCAGGAAATATGTTGTTTTCTTCAATTGTCTTGTCCTCATCCCACCTGTTAGGGCGCATTACATAATGCACTGATGGAAAGTGCTGAAGAGGGTAGTCTAAGCTATGAGACAAGTGAATAGAAACCCTACTCTCGCAACAGAACATAACTGCCATTTGCCTTATAAATCCAAGGGTTCCAAATGTTTTGTCTTGAATTCTACTAACCCCTGTAGTTCGCTTGATAATATATTGTCGAGGATTTACCCTATACTTCCTGTAAGGGAAGCCTATCCCGAATGCAAATTGTGTCTCCTGAGCATCGTCTTTGGCGTTGGACTCTCTGTCTATTGGGGAGAATATTGACTCTCCAATAATTGAATCGCCGCCAAAAACTCTCATCGGGGCAGTATTGTCGTATTTCACAATTATTTTTTGACCGGGCTGGGGGACATAACCCTGATCAAACACAATATCAAAAAATCTATCCTTGAACGTGAGCCCGCTTGCGTCAACAGAATCCTGGGTGGTCGCTTTGTGCCTGTACATGCCTGTTACGTTGGGACCATAGAAGCCGTTGTTAACAATATCATTGTTGATTGCTGCTATCTGTCCTGCACTCTTAAATGTTACGTTCACCCACTTCTCCTCTGAGTTGTCTTGGTTTCTTATGTACAAGTATCTCTCCTGTCCTGCGTTTGGATGCGAAGACTCTAAGGCCGGGATGCAGTCTTCCCACCTCTCGTCAACAAGTATATATGTGGTGCCGGCATCGCCATCTCCTTCGCCAATTATGCTTTCAACCTTTTGATAGTGACCTGTGTTTTTGTACGCCTGAATGTTCTGATCTCTAACCGCAGCCCCTTCTTGGATAATGTTTATAATGTAGAAAGGCTCGGTGAAATCTTTCATGCCTTGGTCTGAGAAGTCGTTGTTCCCCGTTCCGCCAGTTCCGCCGCTCACATACAAATTCTTGTCAAACTCAAGAGACATGTATCCACCTCTTCCTTCTGATATTCTGTCAGCAGAAACAAGCTGAGCAGTATTATTGCCCTGGTCTCCTGTGTCAAAAATAGTCGATTGCGAACCCGTGTTCCTGTACCTTGAATAATCAACATACCTGTGCCCGTCAAAAGGCAAAGACGGAATACCCATGTTAGGATCCTCTGCGGGGTTTATCTCGCCCCCAGCCAAGTCTCTTATCATTCTCGCGTAAGTCACCATGTCGACGAGTCTATCCCTGTCATCACTGATCGTGTTTTCTTCAAAAGAGTAAACCTCAGAAAAGAATCCCAGCGGAGAAACAAACTGTATTTTATAGTTCTCAGGAGAATCTATAATGTCATTAATTATGTCTCCGTTCACCACTCCGTTCTCTATGTCTGGCGAGAAAAACCACAGCTTATCTGGATCCTTTGTAGTAAGTTTTTTGTTTCCAACAGTCCTGAATATGGCCGGGTCCATGCTATACATCCCTATCCCGGAAGCAACAACTCGCTCTGCAATATCTGTTCGTTGCACAGAGAAGGCTTTCACCCATTCGGGAATATTGCTTATGCCCGGGATAGCAATTCCTGTTGAAAAATATCTTGGAGCAAACCCTTTTGGATTGTACTGCTCAATTCCGGACCCCGTATCAACCTGAAGATTTGTTCTGTAATTGTGCCCCCTGTGGTCATTATCGTTTTGTGAAACAGGAGTGTATGGGTGATAGTAAGGAAAAACCCCCACAAGGTTTGCGTTTGCGCCTTTGTTTTCTATTTCACCGTCCTCGGTTTCCGGGCAGTCCGTGTTAATTTGGGGCCTTGTTTTGAATCCATGCGTCGCGTTGTCTCCATTGTAAATGTTCTTAAAGGAGCACAAGTCTTCCTTTTCTATTGACTCCTCAAGGTCAAAAACTTCGTGAGTCTGCCTAACCTGCCTGTCTGTTGCTGCCGCCTTTACTGTTCCGCCATAAGAGTATCTTTCTCCATCCGCATCAATAGGGTCTCTTCTGTTTGGAACCTGGTAGTTTATTGCATCAGGGTGCTTTTGAACAAACCCTCGCCCACCAACTCCATCATAAAACTGAATGCCAATCCCCACTCTTTCCCCACCTGTATAATGTTTTTTGTATGTATGATGATATGGGTCGTTGTGCCCAGCCTTTCCAATGTTTTCTTTAATTGAAAATATGGTTTTGCCGTTGAGCTCCTCAAAGTCCACATTAACCTCTTTTGAGGCCAACTTCACGTTTGAGAGGTTGGTTCTTTTGTCAAAATAACGTATAGCCTTGGCGCTCTCCACAAAAGCTATCTGCCTGGTGTCTTCGTCGTCTGGAATGACCTCTAATGTGTTTGATTCTGCAGGGTCAATAAACTCCCTTACAGATATTTCACCTTCGTCAATATCAATTTTTGCTATGACTGTCTGCTGAGGAGTAAACCCTATTCCTGCGCCCTCATTAAAAGCAACTCTTTTGATCTCAATGAAGTCGTAATTAAACTCATTCGTCACCCTAAACCTTAACCTTATCCCGTAGCGAGTGGAGGATTCCGGGTTTGGCTCATCTCCGTATGTTTTTACGTATGGGTATTGCGCGCTCCTCTCTGATAAGTTCTGTGGTACAGGTATTGGTGGTGTTGACTGACTCCAGTTCGTCCTGTCTCCGTCTTCGGACACGTATCGCATCTCATAGCGATACATCCCGACAGGCAGCCCCCCGCCTCCGCCTACATTTACAAGGTCTATAAAGACGGGAATGTCTAATGCACGCTGAAGGTTTACTTGATAAAGGGCCTTGTTAAAAGCAGAAAAATATTTATCTGGGTCTGCTGTAACAGAGTCCACCATGTCCTTTACATTAAGTATCATGGGTGGTGTTCTGTTGTCGGTGATAAAAACCTCTCCACCAACACAACTTTCGTTTTTGTCGAGCTGAAGCGGGTAGCCTTTTAATATGGGAAGGTCTTGGTTTTGGGCCACTATAACCCCGTCAACCCTTATAACCGGATCGAAAGCTCCGTCTACCTCCGCCCAAAAAGCCAGTCTTTGCCCCTTAACATCTATAAGGCCAATACACTCGTAAGTACCATTTGCGTTGGCATCACTAAGCAGCTCTTCTCCGCGAAACTTATCTGAAGCCTCTTTGTTTCCATCGGTGGACGATGGGCGCATGTTGTGTGCATCTAAATACTCACCGGACTCGAGAGCACCCAGAAATTCCCTGTCGATGTCGTAGTTCGCTCGACGGTTGTAGGTTTTTGTGTCTTTTGGACCGTGTTCCTGGTTCATT
>CALGOI010000391.1 GCA_937959065.1 uncultured Ignavibacteriota bacterium
TCGTAAGCAGGCACGCGAAGATATCTATCGCGGAGTGAAAAACCTCGGACAGCACGGCGAGACTTCCGCTGAAGTAAGCAGCTATCACTTTAATAAATGTTATAAAGAGAGCCGCATATAGAGATGTCCTTGCAACAGCTATCTTCTTTCTTTTTATTTGTTCAATATTATAATCCGGGTTTAGCTCCAACCAGCGCTGCCTTTTCTAATTTTTTGGATGTTCTCTGCGCGATAAACACACCTACGATCGTAATCAATGCGCCTACCATAAAATATGCTGACATCTCCTCTCCCAGCAATAAGTAAGCAAATACGATCGTAATGATAGGAGATGTATTCGTTAAAGTTGTTAAAGTGCTTGTGTTAATAACCTTTGTAGAGTAAGTATAAACAAAATAACCACCGAATGCGACGATAACCGAAAGATGGAAGAATGCAAGATATCCGCCGGGTGTTATTCCGTTTATATTAAAATTCTGTGCATCAATAGCAAAAATTGGTGTGAATAATATTAAGCCTATTATGAACGAGATTGTAGAAGTTTTCAGAGTACCGTATTTCTCTACCATTTTCTTGGACAGTACGAGGTATAGGGCCCAGCTGTAAACCGCGAAGAAAAGTAATATGTCGCCAACGATGAAATTTTGTTTCCCTGTAACAAAAATATTTTCCCAGAAAATAATCAATATACCTACTATTGTCATAGATATAGCAAAGAGTTTTTTCCCGGAAAATGTATCCGATTTCAGAAATATCGATGTAATGTAAACAAAAAGCGGTATTGCTGCATAGAAGACTCCTGAGTGTGACGCATTGGCATATTTAATTCCGAATAAAAAGCAGGTTTGATTGATTGGGATAACAAGCGCTCCAAGGAAAAGAAAGAGCCATTTATCGGCTCTATCTATTTTAAAACTCTTTTTCTTAATAAAGAAAATAGTCAGGAGAAGTGATGTAGCAATTAGAAAACGGAAGAAAGCCAGGTTGAACGGAGTTATCTGCTGTACTGCAAAACGGGCAGCAATAGGTGTGAAGGCAGCAGTCAAAGTCAAAAAAACGATTATGGAAAATTTCTTCATACGGCCGCAGCAGGTATAATAAAAAATTATTAATTAGCGGGACGGCACAGTTAAGCTATCCCGCTTATAAAATTACTCCGGTTAGTCTTTTTTTGCAGGAGTGCTGTCGGATTTTTTATTCTTCAGCATCTCTTTCTTTTTTCTCTTAGCGGCATCTTTTGATTTTCTGTGTTTTTTAAGAGCCACTTTTTTTGCTTTGTTCATTATCAGTTTGTTGTTTTATGATTATGCTATTGTAACTTCTTTAGTAAGGTAAACATCCTGAATAGCGTTTAAAAGTTCAACACCATCTTTCATCGGTTTCTGGAAAGCTTTCCTGCCCGAAATAAGTCCCATACCGCCTGCTCGCTTATTAATAACGGCTGTTTTAACTGCTTCCTGCAGATCGGAATCACCCTTACCCGTCGATGCGCCGCCTGAATTAATAAGTCCTGCTCTTCCCATATAGCAATTAGCAACCTGGTATCGTGTAAGGTCGATAGGATTATCAGTTGTCAATTTATCGTAAACAATCGAGGAAGTCTTACCGAATTTCAGGGCATTATAGCCGCCGTTATTCTCTGGAAGTTTTTGCTTGATAATATCAGCTTCAATAGTAACACCCAGATGATTAGCCTGCCCGGTAAGATCTGCAGACACGTGATAATCTTTATCGGTTTTGAATCCTGAATTTCTGAGATAACACCAAAGAATCGTAACCAGTCCGAGGTCATGCGCGAACGAAAATGCTTCACTTACTTCCTGAATCTGGCGGGATGACTCATCCGACCCAAAGTAAATCGTAGCACCCACTGCAACGGCGCCCATATCGAAAGCCTGCTGGATATTAGCGAACATTATCTGGTCATATTTATTAGGGAAGGATAGAAACTCATTGTGATTGATCTTTAATACGAATGGTATCTTATGTGCATATTTACGTGAAACGGAGCCAAGGACACCAAGAGTCGAAGCAACCGCGTTGCAGCCGCCTTCGATTGCCAGCTTTACAATATTTTCCGGGTCAAAATATATTGGATTCGGAGCGAATGAGGCACCGGCAGAATGCTCGATACCCTGGTCAACAGGGAGAATAGATACATAGCCGGTTCTTCCTAAACGCCCATGATTATAGATAGTCTGTAAATTACGGAGTACATTTGGCGACCTGTCGGAATCTCTCCATACACGGTCGATGAAATCTTCGCCCGGAAGATGAAGCATGTCTTTTGGGATAGTAGTACACTCGTGCGATAGAAGAGTTTCATTATCCGGTCCAAGAATTTCTTTTATTTTATCTAACATTAGTTTTTATTTAGTTGTTATATTGCTTTTGAAATTTTAACATCAATGTTTTTGTCTCCGTGCTTTACAGTGTACATCTTATCGAAATCAAGATTAACGCTGCGAATAAATCCTAACGCTATTGTGTCATTGTTATTTTTTGCTGTACTGCTTATGAAACCCACTTCTTTTTTTTCATCATCGTAGATCTTATCTTGTTCAGTAATGCCATTTTCGGAATAGACCTTAATCATTTGTTTGGGAATCTTACCCTGTGAATCGAGACGCGCAATTACCTCCTGCCCGATAAAACATCCCTTGGTGTAAGAAATGTATTCGTTCAGTCCGCACTCGACCGGATTAATGTTGTCATTCAGTTCATGAATCGATGACGCCAATCCCTTTTCGATTCGGAACGTATTATACTCTTCGTCAGTGAATCTCTTTGCGCCGGTCATTTTTTCGGTAAGGTCGTCGAGCTTAGATAAAGGGCAGAGTATATTTACAGATTCAAAGCGGAATGAATCGAAATAAACAAAAACGTTTGCTTCAGGAATAACAAACGAATTATTTTTGCCGATAGTTGTATTGTATATTTTCTGAACTGTTTCGATTGCGTCATCGCCCCAGGTTTTAACCAGTGAGTAATCCGTGTTTGATCTTTCGAGTTTAACATCATCCATGATAATGTATTTGTCAAGATGCTCGATCAGATCATCTACGGAGGAAGGGGATGTTATGATATAAGTTTTATCAGCAGTATTAAGGAGGTTCACAAACGCAATGATCCGTCCTTTATCATTTGTAAAGACGGTCTTACGAAATTTGTTCGGTTCGAATTTAGTAAGGTCGTTAGTGGACATCCGGTTAAAAAAGTCGATTCGGTCATTACCGGCAGCTTCAATGACCCCTATATTTCCCACGTGAAAATTCATGAGCTTAGTATAATTCCCAAAGCTAAAATTCCCAATATAAAAGTAGAAAACATCAATATTAGGAATACCAGCTTTTCAAAAAATGAAACGTTATATGTCTTTTTTTGCATAAACATAAATATAAAAATTATGGAAATGATAATAAATGAAATAAGGAGGAAACAAAAGCTATGAATCGTGAGTAAATCATTAACATACAGTTATATAACGGGAGGGTATCAATGTAATATTGTCTTTTTTAGATAAATAAAATTCTATATATTATACGTTTGTATTCAAAAATGTATTTTTAAATAAGAATGGCCAAAAAAACCCAATCACAAGACGAGAAATTAATCGAACTTTATTATAAAGGAGTCGAATATTTTCAGAATAATACAAAGCAGGTATACATTGCATTAACTATTGTAGTTGCAATAATAGCCGGAATAGTTTTTTACACTATGTCCCAGAAAGAGAAAAGAGAAAACGCTTCTATAGAACTAACTAAAGTTCAGGATGTTTATTCAATGGGAGCGTATCAGCAGGCGATAAACGGAGATTCACTCGGATATTCCAAAGGATTATTGTATATAGTTAATGAATACGGTTCAACAGAAAGCGGTGAAATTGCTAAGATAATGCTGGCTAACAGTTATTATTACTTAATGGATTATAGTAATGCAGAAAGATATTTCAATGATTACTCAGGCAGCGATGTTATATTAAAGGCAGCTTCAATAGCGGGTATTGCGGCTATCAGGGAAGCGCAGGGTAATTTTGTTGAAGCGGCACAGAAGTACGAGGAAGCAGCGGGTGTCAGCGAAGACGTAGCCGTTAATGATGAGTATCTTTACGCGGCAGCGAGAAATTATTCATTAGCGAACAATGTGGAAGAGTACAAAAGGGTATCCGGCTTATTAAAATCGGAGTATCCACAGTCGAGTTATATTTTTAAATTACAAAGGTACGAGCTTAACTAAGGATGAGTTTAAAAGATAAGATCAATGACGATCTGAAGGCGGCAATGATCGCCAAGGATACTGTTAAAACGGAAACACTCCGTTCTATCCGCGCGGAGATTTTGAAAGCAGATAAGTCTGGTATGGACAGGGAAATGAATGAGCAGGAAGAGATAGAGATGCTAAATAAGCAGGCAAAGATGAGAAGGGAAGCCATCGAACAATTCGAGGCAGCAGGACGTAACGACCTGGTGGGAAAAGAGAAGGCGCAGCTCGAGATAATCGAGACGTACCTGCCCGAGCAGATGTCACCCGAAGAAGCAGAAAAGGTAATAGACGGTATAATAAAGGATACCGGGGCTACGGACC
>CALGOI010000392.1 GCA_937959065.1 uncultured Ignavibacteriota bacterium
TACTTCCTATGTTATCCGTTGTTTTTATTCTATAAGAAAATCGGGATCACCTTTAAAGGATATTTATATTCAGCAGGGAATGCTCTCCGGCTCACAGGGGCAGGAGGGGGGATTTTTTCTCCTTTATTTTCCGTTTCTATTTCGTTTTGTTTGTTTTTGTTTTCTTTATAAAAATTATTAAAGTCGCAGTGATTTTTTCCCGGGGGAGTAGATAGTCCAGTCACGTACTAATCATGACGTAATGATATATAACGGTACTTTTGTATGCGGCCCGGACAGCAGTGATTACAATAAAATTACCAGGAACGGCGGTAGTACGATAGTAGATCTTCCGTTCGGAGGTGGAATACTTGGACAGCAATGCTGCGGGTTCGACATTGACCCAACCAATGAAAATATAATGTACATGGCACACACTACATACAATGATGTTTATTATTCAAACCCGCGTATCTTTAAAAGCACAGACGGAGGATTTAACTGGTTCGTGACAGATACCCTAGCCGGAATGAAGTCAATACATGGTAAGTGGAACACTACAGGGACTTTCGGCGGTTTTCTGAAAGTGTGCCCCTGGAATCCGAACATAATAATGACAGTCGCAAACGGACACCTGGCATATAGTACGGACGCAGGGATGAGTTTTACCGTGAGAAATGATGTACCTGATATAAAAGTAATTGTTTATGATGAAGGTGACCAGTGGATACACGGGGTTTCGTTTGACAATGTAATTTGGTGTAACCAGGGAAATCCGAACGGTAACTGGCTTCCTCTCGGGGCAGGATTCGAAATTAAAAATATTGAAGTAAACCCGTTTGATCATAATATCTGGTATGCAGGTTCAGAACAGGGTGTTTACCGGTCAAATAATTATGGGCTTCAATGGTTTTTATATAACAACTCTTATGTATCTGACAGGATAATCGGAGTTGCTTCGGATAATTTCTCCGGTGATACAATAGTTGTTGCAACCGATCAGAGGGTGTATAGAACCTGGGCGTCTGTTATAGTCGGCATCAACCAGACAAATACAACAGCGCAGGAGTTTAAACTCAAACAGAATTATCCAAATCCGTTTAATCCCGTTACCAGGATAAGTTACTCTATTCCCGTAAAGCGTAATATTACTTTAAAAGTATATGATGTCACCGGCAGTGAGCTGTTGACACTGGTAACGGGTATTTCTGACCCCGGTGAATATGAGATCGATTTCAACGCCGGGTCATTGTCGAGCGGTGTTTATTATTACAGACTCGATGGACAGGGTTTCACCGATACGAAAAAAATGGTTGTTGTAAAGTAGGGTTTATAAGGTAGTATCAAATTTAAATCCCCTTTATTTGAGGGGATTTTTTTTTAATTTGATGGAAAAATTAGAATCTATTGAAGTTCTCCAATCTCGGCAGGCCAATTGACCAGGAATATTTTCCGAATGTAGCGGTGGTAGTTGTAACAATAATAACCATTGCTTCCGGAACTGTGTATAAAATATTAACTGATGAAAATATTACGTTTGCACTTATATTCGGATTCTTGCTCGGGGTCAATATCTTCCTCACATGGGCTCTTTCCCGTGAGATAGACCCGGACAATGACTTCTCTGCTTTTGTACAGATCCCTTTCACAATCTGGGGAATGCTGTATTTTGAGATACCAAATCTCTTTTTGATGCTCCTCGCACTTATGAGCTTCAGGATATTAAACCGTACCACGGGTCTTAAAGCAACATGGTTTGATACTATTTTATGGTTTGTAGTGGGATGTACAATGGTTTATGCCGGTGACTGGCTCGCGGGAATCCTGGTTGGAGCAGCTTATATACTGGACGGGACATTGAGCAACCCGTTAAGAAGGAATGTTTATTTTGGTATTTCAGCAATATTGTTTGCATTAGTGTATTTGTTCTTCACAGGAAGTATTGAGATTTTAAAGAACATATATACATGGCAGTGGGTATCCGCCGTTATAGCTACCATAATTTATTTACCCGTCCTATTGAATTCCAGGCCCCCCGCGTCGGAATGTGACAATACTTATGATAAAGTACCACTCGACCGTTTAAAGTCAGTTCAGATATTAACTTTAGTTATGGCTGTTTCCTATCCGGTGTTTGTAGGCGAGGAAGGGCTGAAACTAACATACCCATTTTGGACAATGATGATAGGAGTAGGTTTGTATTATCTTTACAAGAGGTTTAAAAAAACTGAAACTACCCGGTAAGCCAGTTGATGGCTTCTTCATAATCGGTAACCGCATTTATTGAGAATCCGCGGTTCTTTGCGCACATCTCTATAAACTCAACCTTATTATAGTTCTCATCGTCATCATCCAGTATAACCATTTTATTATTCAAAACATCCTTATACTTTTCCATTTCCGCTACAAGGCTGTAAAGTTCGATCGTGCCCATTTTAGGCGAGGATGTCCCGCGGATGTCAATAAGGATATGATGCTTATTATGCTTTATCGCTTTTTCGACGATCTTATTGAGAAGCTCCTTGCACTTTTTAAGGTCAAGTTCCCCTCGAGCCGTGGTTTTTAAAAAATCCCTGGCTTTAACTATTTCAATGCTTACGTTCATAGCATTAAAATTTTGTTAAATTACGTTACTGTGATTTTGCCTTAACTTAAGAGATAAACTTTCCGCCTGTTACCCTGCTCTAAATCCACTCAAAAATAAAACAAAAAATAATAAGCCCAATAAATGCAAATAAAATGGCAGAGTTATGAGTGAACAGGTACCAAAAAATAATTCCAATTAATGAAATATTCAATATCGTACTTAGTATCAGGATTGGACCATTAGCGCCTGTTTGTGCTTTTACTTTTATATGTGCTATATTAACAGCAATATAGACTAATAAATAAACTACCCCTCCCAGCATTGCAATTCTCTCGATAGGCAGTGTGGCTGCGAAAAAAATCGTAACAGCGGCGGTAAAAAACAAACCGCCAAGTGCATGTTTCCATACTCTCCGGTCGAAAAATTCAGGCAGTTGTCCGTCGCGCGCCATCATATAACTGGTATTGGCGGCTCCATACATTGTTGCATTAATAGCAGAGGCAGTCGAGAGAAGCGCGGCGATAGCAATCAGCTTAAAGCCGAGTTCACCGAGTATTGGCTGTGCACCTTCAGCCAGCGCGAAATCTTTTGCTTTTAGTACCTCCGAGAAGGGAAGTGTTCCCATCACTGTAACCGATACAAGGATATAAATTCCAATTGAAATTATCACGCTTAGATAAAGTGCTTTTGGCAGCATCTTCTTCGGGTTGCTCATATCACCGGCTGTATTTGTAATGTAACCGAAACCAAGGTACGAAAAGAAGACGAGTGTGATCGCAACAAGTATGTTTGATTCTGCGGGCCAAAGTGACGTTGATAAAAGCTGGGGCTTTATAAAGAATAAACCCGCGATACCGAACAGCAGAAGTATGCCGACCTTGATGGAAACTATGGTCAGTTCGGAATTGCCTACCGCTTTCGCGCCCCAGAAATTAACGACTACGAAAAGTAAAATTATCATTATCGCGAAGTATGTTATCCATTCCTGTCCCGGTGTGCCCGGCAGGAAAGACATGGCATACCCGCCGAAGCCTCGCGATACTAGGGCAAGTGAGAATATACTTCCAAGCCAGATGAGGATATTAAAACCGCCGCTGCTAACCCCGTCCCCGAATCCCTGTAACAGAAACTCAGCCGGTCCGCCGTTAGACGGAAAAGTTGAACCTAATTTAGCGTAAGAATATGTATTAAGAAGAGCAACAAGCCCGGCGTTGATGAAAGCTACCCATAATGCGTTTCCTGCTTCAGCACCGGCTGCTCCGAATATTGAAAAAATACCCGCGCCAATCATTGCTCCTACGCCTATGGAAACAGCTGCCCATAAGCCTATACTTTTTTTGGGAGGTTGTGAAGCGGTTTGGGTTTGTGTCATTTATACAGTTTGTGTTTGCAAATTTTTTATTCTGAATGACAGCATCACGGCAAAAATACCATAAATAGTTACGAATGCCCCGATGAAAATTGTAAGTGACAACGCTCCAAACAGCGGATTAAGTATAAGTAGTATGCCGAATATAACTGAAATTATACCGCTTAAGAGGAAAAGCCACTTTCCATTTGATACAGTAAAGAAATTAATGATCTGTGCGGCTCCCATAAAGATTGCCCAAACACCAACGAATATCACAAATATGGATATCGTCATTACAGGATACGCTAAAACAATAATTCCAAGAAGGATATCCAGAATGCCTTCGAAAAGCCACCAGCCCCAGTTTTGATTTGATGAACGGTGTACAAATGCAGCTACTATCATGAACATACCGGCAAACAACGCAAGGAATCCAAAATAATATGCGAGCGCTACAGCTCCTATCTGCGGTGTTAGGAAGATTATCAGGCCGAAAATTATTGCCAATACGCCTTTGATGGTTAGTGCCCACCAGTTTTTAAATAGACGTGTATCCATTTTTGGGAGAATTTTAGTTGAAAAGAATTTTTTTGTGATATGTGTACTCAAAAATAACCATTTTAAAATAAAAATGCACACTTACATATGACGTAAGTGTGCACATTAAAAGTATATTGTACTAACCTATTTTATTAAGGTCATTTTCTTTGCACCATTAAAACTCCCTGATGACATTTTAACGAAGTAGGTGCCGCTGGATAATTTACCACCGTTGAATTCCGCACGGTATGTACCGGCCGGTAAAGTTTCGTTTATTAATGTTGATACCACTCTGCCAAGATTGTCAAAAACCTTTATCGAAACAAATCCACTTTTGGGAATTGAAAATTCGATCTGCGTAGACGGGTTGAAAGGATTCGGGTAGTTTTGTTTAATGCTGTAACCGTCCGGTGCATGAGAACTAATGGTTGTGACTCCTACAGATACACCTGTGATTAACCTGAGAGAGCGTGTATTAAAATCTGAAATGAATAAAGTGTCCCCTGTAGGTGAGGCTGTTATCCCGTTTGGTCCGTTGAATGTTGCGCTGTTTAAGGGACCGTTTATCTGTCCGGGAGCTCCGGTTCCCGCAAATGTAACAGTATCCCCGTTCATCGATGTACGGTAGATTTTATTCACCTGGAAAGCCGTGCTGTAGATGTATCCGTTAGCAACGACCATAAAGCCCAGTGTGCCGGGCAGGTCTGCTATTTGCGTGAATGTACCGGCTGAATCAACACGAAAAATTTTTCCGTCATTGAAGTTCGCCACAAGCAGGTTACCATCTGTGTCATATTCTATGTCCACAGGACCGTTCATTCCATTTCCAGTGTAGAGAGTTGCGTAGTTGCCATTCATGTCTGCTCGATAGATACGGTTGGTCTGGTAGCTGGTTATGAGCATACTTGAGTCGTTTTCGAAGAAGACTGTTGTCGGGAACTGGATGGATGTGATGAATGTATCCACTACTCCAGCCGGTGAAATTTTATTTATCCGTCCGCTGCCGATATTACTGGGTACGTAAAGATATCCGTCCGGACCGAATGCCGTTCCGTTTGGAGCATTGAAG
>CALGOI010000393.1 GCA_937959065.1 uncultured Ignavibacteriota bacterium
TATTGAACAGGTCAATGGTAATGGTAAGAAAGTAGAAACATTACCAAGCGTAACCATACGATTCGCCGGTGATTCCGGTGACGGTATGCAGTTGACAGGTAAGCAGTTTACCGGAACATCAGCCGTTTTTGGGAATGACATCGGCACACTGCCTGATTTCCCGGCTGAGATAAGAGCCCCCGCCGGTACTTTATACGGTGTAAGCGGATACCAACTTCGTTTTTCCGACCACGATATATATTCACCGGGTGATGAAGTTGATGTGCTCGTAGCCATGAACCCTGCTGCACTCAGAGTGAATTTAAAAGACCTCAAAAAAGGCGGTACTATAATTGTAAATGAAGATGCATTTGATAAGAAGAATCTACAACTCGCAAAATATGAGAATAACCCTCTCGATGACGATACACTCAGTGAATATAACGTAATTCGTTTACCAATCACCAAAGCAACGCTTGAAGTCGTTAAAGACGTAGGTCTTTCTACAAAGGCAGCAAATAAGTGTAAAAACTTTTACGCGCTTGGTCTGATGTACTGGCTGTATGACCGCTCACCTGATAAAACACTGGACTGGATAGAACAAAAGTTTAAAGCAGACCCGCTCGTAATACAGGCAAATACACTGGCGCTAAAAGCAGGCTACCACTTCGGTGAAACATCCGAAGTGTTTACTTCACGCTACGAAGTTAAACCCGCTAAAATGTCCCCCGGGACTTATAGAAGCATATCCGGTAACGAAGCAATTTCACTCGGGCTTGTCGCGGCAGCTGCAAAAACCGGGTTGAATCTATTCCTGGGGAGTTACCCGATTACACCTGCTTCAGACATTCTCCACTTTATGTCACGTCACAAGAATTTCAATGTAATAACATTCCAGGCGGAAGATGAAATTGCCGGAGTTACATCCGCAATCGGAGCATCATTCGCTGGAAGCATCGGTGTTACTACGACAAGCGGTCCCGGTATGGCATTAAAAGCTGAAGCAATCGGACTCGCGGTTATGGTAGAGTTGCCACTTGTGGTAATTGATGTTCAACGAGCAGGACCTTCTACTGGTCTCCCGACAAAAACAGAACAGGCAGATTTATTACAGGCGATGTACGGAAGGAATTCCGAATCACCGGTCGCTATTATTGCTCCTGCTACACCATCGGAATGTTTTACTATGGCATATGAAGCGGTACGTATCGCTCTCGAACATATGACCCCGGTTATACTCTTATCTGACGGATACATAGCTAATGGCGCTGAACCATGGAAAGTACAGAAATCATCCGACTTAAAAGATATTAATGTTAAATTCAGAACGAACGCTGAAGGATATGAACCCTATCTGAGAAGCGAACTTCTAACTCGCCCATGGGTTAAGCCCGGTACTCCCGGACTCGAACACAGGATTGGCGGTCTGGAAAAAGAGAATATTACAGGTAATGTTAGCTACGATCCCCAGAACCACGAAAACATGGTTAAACTTCGTGCCGAAAAAATTAAAAACATTAATAAAAATATTCCCGACCTTGAAGTTATTGGAGAGGATTCAGGTGAACTCCTTGTTCTTGGATGGGGAGGCACTTACGGTGAAATACTTACCGCGGTCGAACGTGTCAGAGCCAAAGGTAAGAAAGTCTCTTACGCGCATCTGAGATATTTAAATCCCATGCCTAAAAATACAGAAGATGTAGTAAGAAGCTTCAAAAAAGTATTGATACCTGAACTTAATATGGGACAACTCAATAAATTGATAAGGAGTGAATTCGTTATCGATACGATACCGCTTACTAAAATTCAGGGTCAGCCATTTAAGGCAAGAGAGATAGAATCCAAAATAGAAGAAATTTTAAATTAATATCATGTCAGATACAAACGGAACAACAGTAATCGAAAATATTGAATATAAACCGAAGGATTTTGCAACAGACCAGGATGTCAGATGGTGCCCGGGCTGCGGAGACTACTCTATATTAGCGCAGATGCAGAGAGTCCTCCCTTCGCTTGGACTCAAGAGGGAAAACATTGTTTTCGTAGCGGGTATTGGCTGCTCGAGCCGTTTCCCATATTATATGAATACTTACGGATTCCACACGATCCACGGAAGAGCTCCCGCTATTGCAACGGGAGTGAAAGTATCCAATCCCGAATTATCCGTATGGGTTGCTACTGGTGATGGTGATCTGCTAAGCATTGGCGGTAACCACTTCATCCACGTATTAAGGAGAAACCCGGACATTAACATCTTACTCTTTAATAATAGAATTTACGGACTGACTAAGGGACAGTATTCGCCTACATCTGAAGTCGGTAAAATAACAGGTTCTACTCCATACGGTTCGCTCGACTCCCCGATAAACCCCATATCACTTGCTCTCGGCGCTGACGGTTCATTCATTGCGCGAACAATGGACAGGGACCCGAAACATTTACAGGAAATGCTTACTCGCTGTCACCAGCATAAGGGGACATCATTCCTCGAGATTTTCCAGAATTGTAACATCTATAATGACGGCGCTTTCTTTTTATATACAGAAAAAGACACAAGAGACGATAATGTAGTATATCTCGAACAGGGAGAACCGCTCATATTTGGCAAAGATAAAAATAAGGGAATTCGTCTTGACGGTTCGACCCCCGTTGCTGTAGACCTCGGCACTGGTGAATGGACAGAAAATGACCTGATGATCCACGATGAAAAGTCACGGGAGAAAGCATTTATACTCAGCCGTTTCAAAGAAATGGACGGATTGCCGGCTCCGGTTGGAGTGTTCCTCGACCTCGAAAAACCAATTTATGAAGACCTCGTTTACAAACAGATTAACACAGTCAAAGAGAAGAGGGGAGCGGGAGATCTGGATGCAGTGCTTGCCGGTACACAGACCTGGGAAGTAAAATAATTTTTGATGATTAAATTTCTTATCAGGATTATAGCAGTTTTATTAATTGCAATTTTTACGATTAGATCCGGATGCGATAATGAAGTAACCAACGGTGGAAGCGATATATTTAAACAGCTCGGAAATGCAAGCTGTGACCAATATGGTGCTCCGCCAATACAGACAGTTCCCCCGGTTACAAAATCTAGTACATGTGATGACGGCATTGAGTTATCCTTCTTGCAAGGTGCAGTAACGCGTTATGCATGCCTCAACTATCCCGACCAGGCTGATTCACAGGATTACAAATGGCCGTTAATTATTTATCTTCATGGTTCATTAACAACTCCAGAAAGTCTGTACAGAGAGGGTAAAACATTTTTTGAAATGCGGAATACAACCCGCCTTTCCGGTGACGATAATGTAATGGGATTTACCATTCTATCCCCGGAAGGCAGGATTGCACATCCGTATACCGGCACTGGACCTGCTACCGGACAGGGTTATCACTGGGATGAATGGTACAGAAACACGGATGAAAATCTCGATGCCCAGGCGGTCGATCATTTTCTGGATACTGTCATTAGTATGGGAAAAGTAGATACTAACAGGATTTATGTTTTTGGCTGGAGCAATGGCGCGTTTATGACTGTACTTTACAGTACATGGCGCAGTAGCAGGATTAGCGCTATGGGACAGTACGCGGGTGCAAATCCTTGGGCGAGGACTCCATGCCCGATTGACATCTCGTATGAAAGAAAGGTTCCTTTGTTTTTATTGAGAAATCTCTGTGATAAACTTGTTCCCTGTCCTGAGACAAATCAATGGATTGATACTCTCACAGAGAGGAACTGGCCATTCAAATATCATAGTTTAAATACAATCGGAGATATCACTTTACGTGATACTTGTGTCTCCTTAACTCCATGTGATGGTGTACGCGGTCTTGCAGAACATATACGCTGGCCAAAATCAGTCCCTCTCGAGATTATGCTCGAATTTTTTCGTCAACATCCTTTAAATTAATTTGGTTTCTTTTGCCAAGGCATCTCGCCGGGGAAAATAACCTCCGATAATGATGAAAATATTTTGTCCGAAACTCCCCCGGTTGGACCGAACATGTTCACATTCAAAATAAATATCGCTTTAAGTGTAGGTGAGTAGTACATACTTGTATTGAATCCTGTAATACCGCCATTATGTCCGTAAAATTCACCAACTTTAAATATGCCAAGTCCATAACCAAGAAACTCTGCCTTGCCTGTAGGTACAAATTTCATCCGTTCTGCCTGAATTGTATCACTAAGTAGTGACCCGTTAACAAGAGCCTGTACATAAGTTCGCAGATCCTCAAGTGTCGATACCATGCATCCGGCTGCACCTGTTATTGAAGGATCTATTTCAGTTACATCAATTACCTTTCCTGAATCTTTCATATAGCCGTGGCAGTATGGCTCCGGCATTTCTACAGTACTTGGTACAAGAGTTTGTGATAAATTTAACCTGTTGATTACCCTGTTAGTGATTTCTCCTTGCCAGCTGCTCTTTGTCACTTTATTTATAATCATTCCAAGGAGCAGGTAGTTTGTATTTGAATAATGCCATTCACCTTCTTTTCCTGGTGGGAACATCGGCGGAAGTTTTATTGCAATTTCAAGTATTTCCTCATCAGTGTATTTCCTTGTTCTGTTATAAAAGAAAGCATTATCCAATTCCGGTGCATTAAGATAGTCCTGCAGTCCGCTTGTCATATCCAGAAGCTGCCGCATTGTAATTTCCTTTGAATTTGGTACTTCGGGATAATATTTATCTAATTTGTCATCTAAAAAAATCTTCCCTTCGTCACATAACTGTAGGAATACAGTCGCAAGAAACGTTTTTGTTATGCTTCCTATTCTGTAGTGGTCTTTTATATGCCTTTCTGTCTTCTCCTCCAGGTTTGCCATTCCTTTTTTAAATATCTTCGAACCTTTGTCCTGTACCCATATCCCTCCCATTATTCCGGGTATACTGTCATCCAGCATTGCCTGGTTTAGAACCGAATCGATTTTTTTGGTGATATCATCAGAAAACTCACTATCGGTTAATTTCATCGATAGCGGTTCAGACTGTGTTTGTGGTGCTTCCAGTTCTTTCTTCTCTTCAGAACAACCGGAATAAAGTAAAATTATTATGCAGATTAATAAAAGGAATGATATTTTTTTCATTAGATGATGAGTTGAGTTGATGAGAAAACTAAAGTTAATAATTATGATTATTAATTTACATAACCTAATTCACTTGCTAAAAAAATTACATATCAATAATATTATCTTTGTGTGGGTGATTTTTTATAACTTTAACCCGGAGGTTGTGAAGTTTTGAAAAAACTATTCTTTTTAATACTTGTATTGTTTGCACAAAATTCATTTGCGCAATCATATTTGAATTTTCCAATTGATACACTTGCAAGGGACAGCTTTTATAACTACAGGGCTCAAATTAAGTATGATGTTAACGGATTCTACCATATTGTCAATACCAGGCAGTTTCATACAGCCAGTGATACCAGGGAAGTCTTTTACTGGACGAATAAAACCGGACCGGTGCAAAAGATCAGAGTTACAAATAATACAGTCGATGATAATTATACATCGGTAGGGTTTGACTGGCAAAACAAAGTTCATATCGGCTGGGAGAGGAGGGATGCAGGCAATCTGTTCCAGATTATTTATGCAAACGACCGGCTGGTCGATGGTGATTTCAGTAATACAGTCTGGATTACTTCAGGTGGAATTAATAAAGCAACCCCCTATATGGCTGTGGGTAATGACAGTATCGCTCATTTTGTTTACTATACGTTTGTCACTGGACAGGATAACGCATACTACAGGACATATAATTTTGTCACGGAACAGCTGGGTACTGAGCTTACACTCGGTCCCGGTGAAGCGTCAGGTGAAAATGATATAGAGGTGGCAGTCGATGGGCTTAATAAAGTCCATGTTGTTTATACAACCAACGCAAATTTTGGTGGTGGTGCTTTGATGTATTTCAATAACGAAGGCGGAACTCTGGTTAATATCCCGACTGGATTAGGTGCAAATGTTCAGAACCCTGACATTACAATAGATAACAATAATACTGTTCATATAATCTATAAGTTATCAACAGACAACAGAATTTATCTAATATCAAGACCATCTGGTGGAAGTTTTACAACTCCGGTTGCAATTGTTCCTTCATCAATTGGTAATCCCGTATTCTGGCGGGGAATAGATACTGATGCAAACGGGAGACTGTATGTCTCTTACTCTCAGAATAGTTCATCAGCAACCAAAGGTGTTTTCCTTGTACATGGTATAGGTAGTAATTTTTCTTCACCAATGCTGGTTTACCAGGACAGCGCAGGAGCGTATCTCTCGATGGGCTCAACATCTGTTACTGCAAAAGGAAATGGTGAAATAGCCGTTACATTCAATCCTGCAGCGTCAAGATTTGGTAATGTTGTCTTCTATATTTTGCTAAAAATGGATGCTCTCGCTGTTACATGCATAGATGACCCCGTTGAAACGATATCATATCATAAAATCTTTGATAATTATCCTAACCCGTTTAATCCTTCAACTGTTATCAGGTTTGCAATCCCTCAAAATGAGTTTGTCAGTCTGAAAATATTCGACGGGACCGGAAAAATGATTCGAACATTAACAAACCGCACTCACTCTGCAGGCAGTTATGAATATAGTTTCGATGCCTCCGGATTAAGTACGGGAGTGTATTACTATTCTCTTGAAGCAGGGGACTTTAAGCAAACAAAAAAAATGCTGTTGGTTAAATAGATTTGAAGAGTATTATAAAACAGGAAACCCACAGCTCTTTCAAACTGTGGGTTTTCTTATAACCTAAATAAACTAATTCTTTAAAAGTCTAATCCGATCGAAATGTAATATTTCGGTGGGGAGAATTTATCAAGGTTGTAATTCCATGCCACGTCGAACATCAGCGGTAAGTTAAGGAATATTGCCCTGGTACCTACTCCCATTCCGAGTAACAGATCATTGGTTACAAATTTCCCCTGGGAATTTGTTGTGAATAACTGCAGTGGATCATTGTCGCTCCATGCAGTTCCCGCGTCTATGAATGCTACACCTTCTATATTCTGGAATCCTATCGGAAGCAGTCCGAGTATCAGGTAACGTATTATCGGGAATCTTAACTCTGCATTAAGTATGCTGTATCTTGAACCTGATTTCGCGTCGTAATTGAAACCTCTTAACGGAAGTCCTGCTTGTGAGAAAACATATTCTTCGACGTTAGAGATAGGAATGTTGTTATTTTCGAAATCCCTGTTGATCCAGTTCTGAACGCCGCCGATATAAAATCTCATTGGATTTGGTCCAAAGCTGGCTCCGCCGGCAAGTCTTAAAGCAAAACTATAACCATCGGCTATTTTGAAATAAGTTCTGTAATCAAGTAACCCGGATACAAATCCAACACCGTTCTCACCCAGCTTTGGAGTACCAAGAGCGGAGAGGTTATATCGAGTACCCTTCATTGGAGTTATGTAGTCGAAAATAACATTATCGTGTACAAAACTCATTGAAGGTACAATTAGGGTCTTCTCCTCTGTTGGGTCGGATGAGTCGTCAAGGTTTTCTTTGGATACCTGCATTACAGAAACTGTTCCGTCGACCCTTTTGAATCTGTTAAACGGATAAGACCCGTATAATGATAAACCGTAATTTCTGTATCTGTATAATTGGTCACCGGTTCCGCCTCTGTCATACAATAAGAATCTTGCAGTATGGAATAATTCTGCTCCAAGGTCTAATCTTTTTGGAAGGTAGTAATATCCGATTGCGTAGTCACTGTTCTTCAGATCTATAACCATAGATGTCAAAACAACAATTCTGTGATTGCCCATCAGGTCACTGAATGCTATAGTTGCAGAACCTTGTACCCCGTAAAAGCTTGAGTAGTTAGCTGCGCCATACACCAGGTCGGGAGTGAATTTTATTTTATAATCTTTTATCCTATATGACCCGTCAGGATTTGTATTATCCGTTATTTTAAAGTTAGTGTTCTTCTTGTATAGAGAATCAAGATATTTATTCTCTGATTTTTCTTTATTGTTGTTAAAATTTAAAGCGATGTTGTCGCCGTATAAACTCTTTGTAGTATCGGTTTTTGTTACATTGGTATCTGTTTTGTCATCGGAAGCCATTCCATTTGTGCTGTCAGGCCCCGGGCCTGAAACTGGTGGGGCGGCAATAGTATCTGAAAGATCAGTCTTTTGCATTACTATACCATCCGAATTAACGTTTCCGTATTTTTTAAGAACATACTCGGTCGGCTCTAAATGATCCATCCCTATATTTCTTTCAAAAGGGTTGTTCATTGAGTAAATATCGTATCCGCCTTTATTAAGAGAAACAAATAACATCTTATTGCCGTCCTTGGATATCGATATCTGGTCTAACGGGTTAAGGGAATTAGTAATTGGCTTATCTATAGCATTCCCCGTCGAATCGAATTGTCTGAGATAAATATTGCTGATGCCATTCACGTCAGATACATATAACATCTTTGAGCCATCTTCATTGATCTGAGCGTATGACTGCTTTGAATTTGGAATATTGGTTTCTCGGGTTACTTCCTGAGTCTCGATATTCACTTTATATATGTCCATCTGGTTCGGCTCATACTCATACATCTTAAAGTCAGATGGAATCATTTTTCTGTCAACATAATCGCCTCTGTCAGATGTAAAGAAAATATGCCTTCCATCCGGTGCCCAGGTCGGGCTCATTTCTGAAAAGATGTCATCTGTAAGATTTACAACTGTGCCGGTATTTAGATCGTAAGTGTAAATATCAGATTGTTTTGTGTTCATTCCTACAAAAGCAAGCTTGTTGCTGGTAGGAGACCAGCTTACATATGAAATGTTATTGCTTCGTACAGGGAGTTTCTTTTCATCTCCACTCTGAACATTGATGATGAATATTGCATCCCGGTCGCCGGATTTTACACTGATTGCCAGTTTTCTTCCGTCAGGTGACCACGATAATCCCGGTGTTAATATCTGGAGTTCTTCAAAATTACTGCTTGTGCTCCCTTCTACTACTTTCTTTATTACTTCACCGGTGTTTGCATTCCCTACGAATACATCGAACAGATCATCCCTGTTTGAAATGAATGCAAACAATTTTCCATTTGGAGAAATTACGGGTGATACATTATAATAACCCCCGTCTCTTTCATGATTGGTTAATTGCTTCGCAAAATCTTCCACCTCTTCCCGAAAACTGATACCGGGCCAGTATGTCTTTTTAAGTTCTTTCTGCCACTTCTCTCCAAGCTTTTCTAGATCTATCTTGTATGTTTCTTTAAAGGCCATACTGATGTCGCCGTATCCTTTTATATTATTCATCAGTTCACCAATTTTATCCTCTCCGTAATAATCAGCCAGCCATGCAAAAAAACTCTGTCCGCCTCTATAGGCAAAGTATCCGCCAATATATTCCAAGGGAGGAAGATAGTTGTTGACAACAGCATCACGCATGAACATATCTGTTGCCTTATCAAGTCCGTTTAAGCTTTCATACTCAGACATACCCTCGCTGAACCACAATGGAAAAACCAGAGTAATATTCCTTGATATAATATTTTGTATAGAACCCCCATAATACATATCATTCATGAAGGCGTGGACAAGTTCATGGTGGATTACGTGCCTGAACTTTTCATAGTCACCTTCGAATGGAACGAGGACTCTGTTTTTGAATAATTCAGTTACACCCCCGACACCTTCCGGGAGGTATTGGTCTATAACATTATTTTGCTGGAATTCGTTATGTGAGTTGAAAACTAATATTGGTATTCTGTTGCCCAGGCGGTAATCAAAGCTGTTTGATATTGATACAAGTGAACTTTCTGCTACCTGAGCCGTATATTCAGCAAGGTATTCTCCACCTTGATAAAAATATACATCGAAATGTTTGGATTGTAAGAATTTCCATTTAAATGTTTCGTATTGTACTTTATTCTGTCCAAATATTCCATCTAACTGTGCAAAACTAGTATTTACATTTATCAGACCGGAAAATATAGAAACCAAAGCGATAGTTAATACGGCTAATGATTTTTGGTTTTTCATAACAAATTGTTTAAAACTTTAACAAAAATGATGTATTTTAATGCTCTATATTTCCCCTTTGTTGGTTTTGCGCCCTTTTTTTACGGTGACTTTAATTGATAAAGAAACTAAATTTTTATTTTTAATAATAATTAAGTAATTGAAGAAATTCAAGTCTGACATTATAAACCATCAATCGGGGCAAATAAGTTCACCATATTCCGAAAAATTGGATTTTTATGAGTTTACAACCAGTAACGGAATGGAATTTGTATTTTACAGAGACAATATAAACCCCATTGTTAATCTGACAATTGGTTACAGAGTAGGCTCTAAAGACGAGCCTGCCGGCAAAAAAGGTATAGCTCATTTATTTGAACACCTTATGTTCCAGGGGTCTGAAAATGTACCAAGGGGTGCTCATTTTAAGTATATACAGGATATGGGCGGAATTTGTAATGCTTTTACTATGCAGGATATGACTGTGTATTTTGATATTGCGCCTTCCAACCAGCTTGAAATGATCTTATGGCTGGAGTCGGATAGAATGAACAAACTCGATCTTACAAATGAAAATCTTGATAACCAGAAAGGTGTTGTTATAGAAGAGAAAAAACAACGTTATGAAAATGCGCCTTACGGTCTGGCATTCCATAATATGTTTAAACTTGTTATGCAGGGTTCGCAATATCAGGACCCGGTTATTGGATTCGAAGATGACATACTTTCATTCAGTCTACAGGAAGCTATCGATTTTCACAAATCTTATTATTCTCCTCAGAATGCGGTGCTTATTCTTACTGGAGATTTTGAGATTGACAATGCAAGGAGTCTTGTTGATAAATATTTCGGCAGTATAGAGAATAAGCCTATTCCACCAAGAATACCGAATAATGTTCATTCAATGGAAGGTGACATACACACCAAGTCATATGATGATGTCTACTTGCCTGTAATTTATTTTGCATACCAGATTCCGAAATCAGGTTCGGATGAAGATTATACTCTGGATTATTTTGCTAATATTCTTGCTAATGATGAGAGCAGCCGATTGCATAAGAAATTGATTTATGATATGCAGATAGCAAAGTCCGTAAACGCAGTCAAGTACCAGCTTCAGGATGCTGGGGTATTTATAATAAGAGTTGAATTGCTTTCAAACGGGAATGTAGATGAAGTTGAAAAGTTAGTTACCTATGAGGTCGGGAATGTGTTGAAAAATGGTTTTACAGATTATGAATATGAAAAAATCAGGAATGGACTGGAGTTTAGTAATGCCACATCCATAACCACTTTGCAAAAGATAGGCCTTTAAACTCTATTCAATAAAGTTTTATTTAATGACGTAGACCTTATTAATAGAAAGGTAAAGAACTACCTTTCGTATTCAAAGGATGATATTATTAATTCTGCTAAAGAATGTTTTGAAGGTAAACACAAATTCGTAATGAAGTATCTCCCCAATAGCAGTAATCGGGCGGGTAATAATTAAGATTTAATGGATAAAAACACACAGCCGCTTTTCGCTGATTCGGCGCTTCACATACCAAATGTTTCCTTTAAAGAATTTACCCTCGATAACGGACTTAATGTAATTCTCTCACGAAAAGAAAGAATTCCTTCTGTAGCTATTAATTCCACTTTCCACGTTGGAGCTAAAGATGAGGACCCGGGGAAAAGCGGGATGGCGCATTTATTCGAGCATTTGCTTTTTGAAGGGACGGCTAATACAAAGAACGGTGAATTTGACATGCTGTTGCAGGAAAGAGGCGGTGAGAGTAACGCGTACACTACAATGGATGTTACCAGTTATTATACCGTTATTCCATCTAACCAGCTTGAGTTTGGGCTGTGGCTGGATTCCGACCGTCTTGCGGGGTTTGGTGTTACAGAGCAAATGCTGGAGGTTCAGAAGGAAGTTGTACTCGAAGAGAAAATGACTGTGTATGATAATGTGCCGTATGGTTCACTCGAAGAGGAGAGCAATAAACGACTCTTTCCATCCAGCAACTACGGCAAGATGATCATTGGTGATGTGATCGATATCAGATCTATTACAATTGATGATATAAAGAAATTCTGGGTTAAGTATTATAATCCGGCGAATGCTGTGCTCAGTATTGCAGGAGATATTGATTATGATAAAACTGAAAAACTTGTAAGAAGATATTACGGTGAAATTAAAGGTTTGCAAAAACCGGTTAAAAAAAATATCACTGAAGATAAGATATTGACTGAGATTAGAGATATTGTTTTTGATAATGTGCAGATTCCTGCAGTGTTCATGTTTTATTTATTGCCAAAAATCGGATCAAAAGAAAATTACACGATGAAAGCGTTGAATTCGATTTTATCCGATGGTGAGAGCTCTCGTCTGCATAAAAAGCTGGTCTACGAAATGGGAATTGCATCAGAAGTAGATTCCGCTGTGTATGAAATGGAGGATGTGAGCATGCTTTTTATCAGCGCATATGGCTACAATGAAGTTGATACACAGATAATAGAAAATCAAATAGATATTGTGCTGGATGAAATTAGAAGAGATGAAATCACAGATAATGAACTGACTAAAGTAAAAAATAAGATCGAGACTGCATTTAATTCAAGAAGGCAGACAATTATCAGCCTCGCGGATAAATTATCCGGTATCAAAACATTCTTTGGTGATACAAACCTTATCAATACAGAAATAAATTTTTATCTTAACATAACACGGGATGACCTCGTAAATACTTCTAAAGACCTGCTTGGAAGAGATCAGCGTCTTGTTCTGAATTATTTACCCAAACATTAATTTTAAAATATAATGAGTATATCTGAAATAGACGAAAAGGAAACCAAAAAGTTGGACAGATCCAAACCGCCTGCGCCGGGTGAGATAAGGGACGTAAAATTCCCAGATTTTTTTGAAAGTAAAACTGATAATGGTATTACCGTTCTTGTTGTTGAGGACAGGAAGCTTCCTCTTGTAAGCGCAAGGTTTGTAATAAAAGCAGGGGCATATTTCGATGGTAATAATGGCTCAGCCAGGTCCGGACTCGCATCCATGACTGCAGAACTTATGACAAAAGGAACATCATCCCATACAGCGACCGAAATTTCCGAGCAGGTCGATTTTCTCGGTGCGGTATTATCAAGTGGATGTGACTATGATGCCAGCTATGTCAGTACTTACTCGTTAAAGAAGCACTTCGATAAGGTTTTCGATATCGTAACGGGGATAGTCATAGAGCCGACATTCCCTGAGGAAGAAGTAAAGAGGGTGAAAGACCAGCGGATTAATTCATTGCTAAGCTACCTTGACGAAGGCGACTATCTTGCATCGCGTGTCTTCAGTAAATATGTCTATGGAGACTTTCCATATGCTTACCCTGTAGAAGGAATAGAACGGGACGTCGAAAAGATGTCATCCGAAGATTTTAAGAATTTCCATAAAAAGTATTTTAATCCATCCAATATGGTCATTGCTTTCGTTGGGGATATTTCACCTGAAGAAGCGATGCTCAAAGTCAACGAGCGGTTCAGGGATATACCGGCAGGTGACAAAGCTGTATTTGATAAGAAACTTAATGATGAGAATAAACCTTCACACGTTTACCTTATCGAGAAGAAAGGATCTGTGCAATCATCATTAAAGATCGGTCATAAGGGTATAAGCCGCGACAATCCCGATTTTATAAAAGCGACTGTACTCAATACACTGCTCGGAGGAAGTTTCACATCGCGTATAAATCACAATCTGCGAGAGGTGAACGCATTCACTTACGGCGCGAGGTCCAGCTTCGATTGGAAGAAGATGGGCGGTGACTTTTACGTCGATGCCGAAGTAAAAAATGTGTTAACTCATGATGCAGTGAACGAAGTAATCAAAGAGCTCAGAATAATAAGAGAAGAATTGGTTAAAGAAGATGAGCTCCAGAGCATAAAGAACTTCATTACGGGGAATTTCCCCCTGCAGCTGGAAACAGCAGGCGCTATAGCATCGAAGCTGATTAACCTGAAACTTTATGACATCGAGGACGATTACTATAATACATACTTAAGCAAAGTAAACTCCATAACGAGAGAAGAATTGCTTGAAACTGCGCAAAAATACATACATCCGGATAATCTCGTTATATCTATAGCTGGAAATCCCGGTGAAATCGAAGATTCAATGAAACAAATCGCGGAAGTAACGGTATTAAAAGAACTATAGAGATAATATTATCAATAGAATACTCATATGCCAGAACAGAGCACAATCCAGAATAAAGTGAGCCAAATGTCCGTCCAGGAAAGCGACGTAAAGCTTGTGGGCGAACTCAACAATAAATATATAGAGCTAAAATCGGAGATATCCAAAGTCATAGTTGGGCAGGATGAGATAATCGAACAGATAATCATATCAATCCTGGCGAACGGTCATTGTCTGTTGATTGGTGTGCCCGGACTTGCAAAGACTTTAATTGTCAGGACACTGGCTGAAGTGCTCGATCTGAATTTCAACCGTATACAGTTCACTCCCGATCTGATGCCGTCCGATATAACCGGTACGGAAATACTTGAGAGTGACGACAGCGGTAAGAAGTTTTTCAAATTCATCAAAGGACCTATCTTCGCGAATATGCTCCTTGCAGATGAGATAAACAGAACACCTCCAAAGACACAATCAGCTCTGCTCGAGGCGATGCAAGAACATAAAGTAACTGCAGCGGGAACGACTTATAAATTAGAAGAGCCGTTCTTCGTGCTGGCCACGCAGAACCCGATCGAGCAGGAGGGAACGTATCCGCTTCCCGAGGCACAGCTGGACAGGTTCATGTTTAACCTGTGGCTGGACTACCCGGATACAGCGGAAGAGTCAGACATCATTAAGAAGACCACATCGATGTACCAGCCGGAGCTGAAGCACGTCTTTTCGAAAGAAGACATCATCCGGTTCCAGAACCTGGTGCGCAAGGTGCCGGTAGCTGATGAAGTTATAGACTACACAGTAAACCTCGTATCAAAGACTCGCCCGGCAAACCCGAACAGTCCGCAAATGATAAAGGATTACATCAGCTGGGGTGCGGGACCGAGAGCGTCACAATACCTCATACTTGGCGCGAAGACTCTCTGCATACTGGAGGGGCGCTACTCACCAACATTAGATGATATCAAGCGAGTCGCGAGACCGGTACTTCGGCACAGGCTGCTGCTTAACTTCAATGCTGAGGCAGACGGAAAGAGTGTGCTCGAGATCATCGACCAGTTGTTCCAATAAGTATTTTTCATTCCATTTGATCATGTCCGTACTTTTGACCGCGCAAAAGTACAAAAACGCGCCGCCTTAATAAAAATTCCCTAAAATTATTTTCGTTTTCTGTTCGGGAAAATAAACTCGCGGCAGAAAGCGTGATATCTACTTAGTGAGGGTTATGCGCAGAGAAATTTTTGCTCTTTTGATTTCATCACGTTATACAAAAAATTTAATA
>CALGOI010000394.1 GCA_937959065.1 uncultured Ignavibacteriota bacterium
AATGAACCAAGCATCATGTTGGTATCAAGAGGATTTACATAAAATGAGTGACATGAACTTGCACCGGTCACGGTAGCTATCTGTGTCCAGTTTACTCCCCTGTCACCGCTTCTGTAAACTCTATTACTCTGACAAAGATAAACAACATCCCTATTCACTGTCGGTATTATCGCAAAACCATTTCCTATTCCACCTGAACCTGGATTCAATACCTGACTCCAGTTATAGCTGATCGTAGTTCCACCTGTTAGATTCCAGCTTGTGCCTCCGTCGGTTGTTTTTATTACAGCATCATTTAAACTGCTGACTGCAAAACCTGTATTGGTACTTGCAAAATGTATATCAACAAGGTCTCCCATCATTGGATTTGACTCGAAATTCAAATAATCAGCTGAACCATTATTATTTCTTATAAAACCACCACCACCGCATAAATGAACATTAGATGAAGCAGTACCTGAAATACCGTTTATATCCCATACAGTCCTGGAATTAATGGATGTAAAAGTACCTGCTCCGACTTTCCTTAAAATAACTCCGTATTCGCCTGTTACAATTATTTCACCGCTGAAATATCTTACATCTGTTAGATTCCGCGTTGTACCCGAAGTTTGTGACGTCCAGGATGCACCACCGTTATTTGTTATATAAATAGCACCGTTATCACCAACTACAACACCATTATCATCATCCTGAAAGTGAATGGCATTCAATTTAACATTTGCTATTCCATTATTCTGAATAGTAAACCCGGGACCTCCACCAATTCCGCGAACAACAATTCCATTATCACCACATGCAAATACAGTTTGAGTTCCGATAACAGCAACACCGTTTAAAGATGTTCCGGGTACTGCAATATATTTATTGAAATAAGTATAATTAGCGGAGGTATTCCTGTAAATATTGCCGTCACCTCCTGCAACATAAACAATATTGTTGCTGTATGATGCTATTGAATTTAGATTTATACTTCCAATCTGGCTTTTAAGCCAAATGTTGCCGCCATTTGTCGAGATAAATACGTTTCCATTATCACCAACAGCTACTACATAATTACCGTCCGGACTGCTTACCCCATTAAATCCGGCACCATTTGAGATTCCTGGACTTACTATTATTAATAATAATAAGGTTAATAATTTTTTCATTTAAAATTCGTTTGTTTTATTTAAACTTTATCAGGTTCAGTTTAGTTATTGTAATATAGATATTCAATGTATCAAGACATAGACAAAATAATACATTATCATAGAGGTCGAAAGATTCTTTTAAATAGCTTACTTCTTATTCTGCTGCTATTTTCTACAAATTCTTTTGCCGATATTAACGTTCCCATTGTTTTTGTTTCCCGTAATCACCAGGCTAATGGAAATATCAACTTCCCCTCAGCCGGATTACTGCCGGGGATGGGTCCATTTTCACGTTTTAAGGTTGTTGGCGGTAAATTGTTGATAAGACATGCTAATGGCTCCGTTGAAACTCTTGTTGACAGTACCACGTCATTTAACGGAGTTACTTTGATCGATGTACAACAGCCCTGTGTGCATTGGGAAGGTAACAGAATACTTTTTGCCGGTATAGAACACCCTGATAGTAACTGGAGGATTTACCAGATAAACAGCGATGGTACAGGATTTAAGAAAATTACTACATCAAATAGAATAGTAAACTTAACTCAGTTTGGTCCGGCAGCTAATAAATTTATTAAATACAATGATATAGACCCTATCTATACACCGGACAATAAGATCGTTTTTGCTTCGACCAGGTACCCTACACTTTCACAGTTTGGAATAAATGCTACAAATCTCTACATAGTTGATTCTACCGGTAACAATTTATTCAGAATTACCACCGAAAGAAATGGTGCCGAGAAACCAACTATTGATCCATCTTCAGGTAAAATTATTTACGCAAGATGGTTATTGAACATTGATATGCCCAGCAATCAGACTCCAAGCGGTCTTACACGTGATATAGGAAATGCAATTCCCGGTGCGGATATTGCTAATATTTGGCAGCCTATCGTTATAAAACAGGATGGTGACGCTATTGAGTTATTCTCGGGTGACCCCAGAACAAGAACCGGAATGTTTTCATACAGACCGAGAATTACTTCAAATGGAAGACTACTGGGAATTTATTCTCCGGACAGTTCTATGACTCACACGGGAAGCAGTACCGGTATAAGATACTATAATGACGGATTAAGCGAGGTCAATAATGTCATCGGTGTAAATCCGGGTACCCCACTATACATACAATCGCCTCCATCATACGGTACATACATGCCCCCTTATGCAACGGATCCGGTTGAACTTCCCGATGGGACTATAATGTTTTCTTATGCAACTGATGTTGAAGACCAGGATTACGGAATATACCAAATTAACTTTAACGGAACAGGGCTTCAACAGATTATTGATTTGCCTGTAACGCTTGAGTTAAATGCCGAACCGCTTGTTTCTAAAACAGTACCTCCCATTTTACCGATTATTGGAGATTACGATACAAATTCAGTTCCACCTACTATAAACCCAAATTCCTTCTACCAGGGAGGTGTCTTCAGGTTTGATTGTGTGAATATTTTCTCAAATGCCCCGGTGGATGTACCCATAGATGATGCGCCGGATCTTGATCTTAATCTAAGAATTAAATTCTTTCTTAATTTCCAGCGTACCGATACTATGGGTAGAGATGAGCCAATCCTCTTTCATGAAATGCCCGTTACATTCGGCGGTTTTATTGCTTTTGGAGATGCTCCTGCCAATGTGTCGATGTTTGAGCAGATTGTAGACAGTAATGGGAATATTCTGGTTAACAGTAAAGGAAATATCGCGCATGTAGCCGGATTGAATTACGGAGTCAGCGGAAGCGGTACCAAATGCGTGGGATGTCATCCCGGACACACAAGGCTGGAATTAAAGCCGTCAATTACTGAAAATAGCTTCACCAATGTTTCCACTTCAGCTGATGTTATTCAAAGCAGCTTTCTTTCTAACGGAAGTGATTATAAAGGTGAAAATGTCGTCGACAGGAAAGCACGTAATACTAATCTAAATGTAAATTGGATTGCCGGCAATAACACAAATAATGAATTCGTTGAACTTAAATGGAATGTCTTAATTGAACCTAAGGAGCTATATCTCTATAATATCCTTCCTAATCCCGGCAATAATACTAACATCCAGGTTCAGGACTGTGAAGTATTCTTTTATAAGGATTCTAACCAGGTTGGACATATTGCATCCACAGGACCTTTGAGTTCGGACGGCTCATTGATACCTGTTGATTCTAATACCGTTATCAACAGATTGAAAGTTATTATAAAGAGTTTTACCGGGACGATAAACAATCTAAATCTACCCGGACTGGCTGAAGTTGAAACGATCGCAAGAATAAGTTTCGATAACCAGGTTGGAATCGACCCAATTAGCAATACACCGTCTTCATTCAGCCTTTCACAGAATTATCCGAACCCTTTTAACCCTGTTACCAGGATTAACTTCTCTGTACCAAAGAAAACACACGTATCTCTTAAAGTTTATGACATAAATGGAAGGGAAATATCAACACTGGTTGAAGGGTCTATCTCGGCAGGAAACAGCAGCGTGATATTCAACGGCTCACGATTTGCCTCAGGTGTTTACTTTTACAGGATAATCGCAGGCGATTTCACCGAAACCAAAAAGATGCTGTTGATTAAATGATAATGTATTATCAGCCCCGTCTTCAGCGGCGGTTATTTATAAAATGACAATGTATAGGTAATCCCGCTTCAGCGGCGGCTGCTCATTAAAATGATAATACCTGAATAAAAAAAATCCACGCACACAATCTGCATACGTGGATTTTTGTAAAACTATTCTTTCTAATTACTTCACTAATATCATTTTCTTTGTAAAGCTCTTACCATCAACATCGAGCTTGTAAAAGTAAATTCCTGACGCAAGTTCTGAACCGTTAAATTCTACTTCATATGAACCTGCATTCTTTACACCGTTTACTATCTCGTTTACTACCCTTCCAAGTTGATCATATACTACCAATTTGACATTGCTCTTTACAGGAATGTCGTATCTGATCTTCGTTGATGGGTTGAATGGGTTTGGATAGTTCTGTGAAAGATCAAAATCTGAAGGAATGCCTGTATTTAATGTTATCTCCTCAACTGAAGTGATGACATCGTAAGATACCCTGAATTTATATACCGAACTTCCTGCCTGGCCAAGGATTAATCCCTTTTCAGGAAGTAACATGAAACCGCCTGATCCGCTCAGTCCTGAAGACAATGAACTCCATGATGTTCCGCCGTTTAAAGTCCAGGTAGAATAACCTGATGACCAGCTTCCGCTCATATAAACATTTGGATCTTCTTCACAGAAGTTTGCTCCCCAGCCTGAGTGACTGGTTGAATGACTGAAAGCCCAGTTATCTCCGCCGTTTGTTGATTTATATATACTGGTTCCTGACCAGTTTGTTGCCATCATAAGATTTGGATTGAACTGGGTGTTTGCAAGTGCTGGAATTTCACTGCTTGAGGTATTTGTCCATACTTTTGTCCAGTTGACTCCGCCGTTTACTGATTTCCAGATTTCACCCTGACCGCTTCCTGTCACACCGTCTGCTACAAAAACCGTGTTTGGACTGTCCCATCCACAGATAAGATCACAAGGACTCCTAAAAGGATGTGATGATATTTGTGTGAATGATGCACCATTATTTGTTGATTTCCATACACCGCCATCGTCCGGAGCGAAATAGAATACTCCGGGAGTCTTTGGATCCATTTCTAATGGCTGTCCGTAGTTACTGAACTCATCTGAGATGATCTCCTGCCAGGTTGAACCATAGTTTGAAGTTCTCATTACTTTGTCAGGAGTAGCATCAGTTGCGACAAGCCAAACATTAGTGTCCTGTGCGCTTACAAAAAATGAGTGCGGTTGATTACCCGCTGAAATAGTAGATATCTGTGTCCATGATTCGCCTTTATCTCTGCTTACATATACTTTATTTCCTGAAGCTATAAAATATGTGTTATTATCATAAGGATGTCTGCATATATTCATACCAAGCATGCTTCCTAACGAACTTCCTTCGTTGGTCCAGCTGTAAGTTGGTGTAACTCCTCCGGCAAAACTCCATGTAGTTCCGCCGTTATTTGTTACAAGTATAGCCTTTGTCAGGCTGCTGACTGCATAACCTTTGTTCGCGTCAAAATAATGAATATCAACAAGGTTTGACATCATCGGGTTTGCTTCAAAATTCAAGAATTCCGTGCTTCCGATGTTATTTCTGATGAAACCGCCGCCGCCTGCAATCCTGACGTTAGATATTGATGTACCTGTTATTCCTCTTATATCTGAACGGGTTCTCGTATTCACTGTTGTGTATCCTGAACCGGTTGGACGGATAAATAATGTACCATATTCACCTGATACAACATAACCATCACTAAAATACTCGACGTCCAGTAGGTTTCTGGTTGTCCCGGCTGACGCAGAACTCCATGTCGAGCCTCCGTTTGTTGTTATATATATATTCCCATTATTTCCTACTACTACTCCGTTGTTTGCGTCTTTAAAGCTGACTGAATTAAGATTGACTCCTGGAAGACCTGAACTGCTTGATGTCCAGTTTACTCCTCCGTTGATTGTCTTATACAGTACACCGCCATTGCCGCATGTAAAACCCGTATTATCGTTGATAAACGTAATGCCGTTTAGAGTGTTTGATGTGCCGGTATTGTATGGTGTTATTGAAAAAGCTTCTTTGGTAGTTGTAAATATTTTCCCTGCTTCTCCGCAAATCCAAACTGAATTACCTACATAACATATGTCGTTGTAATCATCTGTACCGGTATTCAGTTGAGCAAATGAACTGCCTGAATTGCTCGATCTGAAAATTAATCCATTATCCCCCACTGCTATTACATAGATCCCGTCAGGTGAAACTACCCTGTGAAAACCGGTCTGTGCAAACGAGTTTTCGGAAACTACTATAGCAGCAATAAAAAACAAAGCAATAAGTATTTTCTTCATTATGCTTTTGTTAATAGTTAGTTAATATATCATATAAATTAGCTTAATTCTGTATTATAAACAATAAGAAAAGCATTTTTGGGATTTTTATTGATTTATTTTTAGAGTAAATTTTAATTGAATGAATATTGTTAGTAAAATGAATTTAATTTATTGATGGGAAAATATTTACCTAAATACAAAGTATTATTTATATTACTTGTTACATCAATTGGTGTTATTTACTTTTCCGGTTTTGATGGCAATAAAAGTACGGCATTTACAAGCACAAACTCAGGATTGACTGATCCAATTGTTTTTGTTTCCAGGAATCTGCAGCAAAATGGTAATTTGAATTTTCCTCAAGCAGGTTTGATACCCGGTATGGGTCCATTCTCAAGGTTTAGCAAGGTAGGTGGAAGATTATTAATTAGGGAAGCAAACGGCAATATTATAACGCTTGTTGATTCAACTATGAATTTTAACGGTATTTCTATCTATGATGTCCAGCAGCCATGTGTTCACTGGTCGGGTACTAAAATACTTTTCGCAGGTGTCGAACATCCTGACAGCAGCTGGAGAATTTACGAGATAAATACTAATGGGACGGGTTTTAGGAAGGTTACCCATACAGACAGGGTAATTAATCTTTCACAGTTCGGTCCTGCCGCCTTCAGATTTCAAAAATATGACGACATTGATCCTGTATATGCTCCGGATGACAATATTATTTTTGCGTCAACAAGATTCCCCTCTTTATCACTTGTAGGTGCTCATAATACGACAAATCTTTTCCTTCTGTATAACGATACGGCTATTTACAGAATGACCACCGAAAGAAACAGCGCTGAAAAACCCACTATAGATCCCACAAACGGACTGGTTATATATTCACGCTGGTTGGTAAATATCGATATGCCGACTCATCAAAATCCAACCGGGTTAACTCGGGATTCCGCTCAGTCATTGTTACAGGATATTGGTAATACATGGCAGACTGGCATGATTAAAAATGACGGCGATATATTAAGACTGCAAACCGGCGATCCGACTAATAGAAAAGCTCTGTATCTTTACAGGCCGAGGATAATGCATAATGGTGACTTGCTTGGGGTCTTCACCCCGGATATTAGCATGACTTATACTTCAGGCAGTAATGGTATTAGACATTATGACCTCGGACTATCTGAATACGATCATATTATTGGAAGTGATACTGCAACTCCATTGTATCAGTCATCTCCGCCATCTTATGGGACCCTGATGCCGCCTTATGCGACTGATCCCGTTGAGCTGCCTAATGGCAAAATTATGCTTTCATATGCTACAGGAGTCGAATCATTGGATTACGGTATTTATTCATGTAACCTTGATGGCACCGGATTGATACAAATAGTTGACCTGCCTGGTACACTTGAGCTTAATGCTGAAGTCATAAACGTCAAACCTGTTCCACCGCAGCCTAACTACCTGCTGACTTTCGACCAAAATAATGTTCCGCCAACAGCAGACCCAAATACATTTTATCAGGGTGGATTATTTCGCTTTGATTGTTTGAATGTTTTTGCAAATGCCCCGGTAGATACACCTATTGGAAATGCACCGCCTATAACAACTAATGCCAAAATTAGGTTCTTTCTGCAGTTCCAGCGACAGGACCCTCAAGGAAAAGATGCCCCTATATTATTCCGGGAAACTGCTGTAGATTACGACGGTAAAGTTGTTCAAGGTGATATTCCTGCTAATGTTTCAATGTTCGAACAAATTACCGACAGCAATGGGAATGTATTGGTTAATAACAAAGGAAATGTTGCGCACGTTACCGGGATGAACTTTGGGACGGATGGCTCCGGAACTAAATGTGTTGGTTGTCACGCAGGACATACATTAATAAAAGTCCCTGTCAGTATCTCTGAAGGACAGTTTACTAATGTATCTACATCTGCTTCTGTTACAGAAAGCAGTTACCTGACATCAGGACCTGATGAATTCAAAGGCGAAAACGCGGTCGATAGAAAAGCAAGAAACCGGGATCTTAAAGTAAACTGGATTGCCGGAAATAACTCCCCTAATCAGTATCTGGATCTTGAATGGGATATTTATATAGATATAAGAAAATTGAGATTGTATAATATTCTTCCAAACGCATCTAATAATACTAATATTCAGGTGCAGGATTGCGAAATATTTCTTTATTACGATTCGTTAATGGTTGATCATATTGCTTCCACCGGTCCCCTATCGACCGATGGTTTGGAAATACCGTTTTCTAATCCAGTTACTGTAAACAGTATGAGAGTTATAATTAAAAATTATACCGGTACTGTCAATAACATGGATCTGCCAGGGCTGGCTGAAGTTGAAGTAGATGCTCGTATTGGTTTGGCTAACTATGTAGGAATTGACCCTGTCGCGGGTGTTCCTTCTACTTTCAAACTCGAACAAAATTATCCGAATCCTTTTAATCCACTTACTACAATAAGGTTTTCAATACCCAAAAAATCTCATGTTTCAATGAAGGTCTATGACATTAACGGTAAAGAAATTGAAACTTTGATCGAAGGAAGTATAGACGCTGGCAATAGCAGTATTGTCTTTAATGGCTCAAGGTTTGCATCAGGTGTGTATTTCTATAGGATAACTGCCGGAGATTTTGTGGAAACCAAAAAGATGGTGCTCATTAAATAACAACATACCTTAAAATTAAAACTACATATTCTTCAATTCATTCGTTAACTTCGTCATAGCATCTTTTGCATCCCCAAAGTACATCAGTGCGTTTGGGTATCCGAATAACTCGTTATCTATACCTGCATAACCGGCTGCCATTGACCTCTTGTTTATAATTACTGTCTTAGAAAGATCTGCATTTAATATAGGCATTCCATAGATTGGACTGCTTTGATTATGCTTTGCAGCGGGATTAACAACATCGTTCGCGCCTATCACAAGCGCTATATCTGTATTTGAAAAATCATCATTTATATCCTCGAGTGCCATCAGTCTGTCGTAGGGTACATCTGCTTCCGCTAATAGTACATTCATATGTCCGGGCATCCTGCCTGCTACAGGGTGTATTGCAAATTTCACATCTATCCCCTTGCTTAGCAGGACATTCATCAGCTCTTTTACCGCATGCTGTGCCTGTGCAACCGCCATCCCATACCCTGGGATGATAATAACCCTGCTGGCTGCATCAAATAGCATTGCAGCTTCTTCTACATCAACTGCCTTAATTGTTACCTCTTTTGCTTCAAGGTCATCAGCTGAAACTGCTACGTTTGACCAGCCTCCTAATAAAACATTCATCAACGAGCGGTTCATCCCCTTGCACATAATATCGGTAAGGATTATTCCGGATGCTCCCACAAGAGCTCCTGTGATGATAAGAATATTATTCCCAAGCACAAACCCGGTCATTGAAGCCGCTATACCCGAATATGAATTTAAAAGTGAAATAACAACCGGCATATCTGCGCCGCCTATCGGCATTACTAGAAGCACTCCCATTAACAGCGCTATTACGACTATCAATTCATACACAAATGCTGAATCAGGGTCTGCGACAGCTATTACACCTAAGGCAATTACAAATAATATCAATAAAACATTTATTAAATTCTGCATTGGAAATTTCACGCTTCTGCCGGTTACAATCCCTTGTAATTTTCCGAAAGCAATTAATGAACCGCTGAACGTTATAGCTCCGATCAATATACTTAATACGACCGTTATTGAAGTTTGTACATCATTACTTCCCGCACTATGGAAATATTCTGAAAAGGCAACAAGTGCAGATGCACCGCCTCCGAATCCGTTCAATAATCCAACCATCTGAGGCATGGCTGTCATTTCTACCTTAATTGCAATTGTTGCACCTATTACAGAACCTATTATCATTCCGATTATGATCCATTCAAAAGTCACTATCCTTTGGTCTATAAGTGTAACGATTATTGCAATGAGCATACCTACAGCAGAATACTGGTTACCCTGTCTTGCTGTTTTTGGTGAACCCAGTTTTTTAATTCCGATTATGAATAAAACTGAAGCAACAAGGTAAAATATATATGGGGCAATATTTAAGAAATCATCCATTACTTCTATTTCTTATCCTTTTTCTTAAACATTTTGAGCATCCGGTCTGTGACCATATACCCGCCTACCACATTTATCATCGCAAATATAATTGCAATCAGACCAAGTATTGTACTTAGAGTGAAATTCTCCGATCCCGCGCTGAGCAATGCGCCGATGATAGTTATACCCGATATAGCATTTGAACCCGACATTAAGGGGGTATGTAATGTTGGAGGTACTTTCGATATCAGCTCAAAACCGATAAATATAGCGAGTACGAATACATATATCATCATTAAGAATGCAAAATTTTCCATAGCTATGAATTGTTTATTGATTCAAGGGTTGGTTTATGTATTATTTCTCCGTCTTTTACAATAAAAATAGCTTTTACTATATCATCTTCCATATCGAGATTCAACTCCCCTTCTTTTGTAATTAGTTTTAATAGATTTAGGATATTCTTCGAATAAACTTCACTTGCGTCTTTAGGGACTAAAGATGGGATGTTCGGTTCGCCAATGATTTTTACCCCGTTTTTATCAACTGTCTTATTCAACTCGCTTAACTCGCAATTACCTCCGAATTCTACTGCCATATCCAGTATGACCGCTCCGGGTCTCATTTTTTCTACCATTTCTTTTGTTACAAGTACTGGCGCTTTCTTTCCTGGTACTAATGCTGTTGTTATAACTACGTCTGCTTCCGTAATATGCTTAAACAATAGGTCTTTTTGCTTCTGTAAAAATTCCGCGGATGCTTCTTTAGCATAGCCCCCTTTATCCTGCATGTCTTCAGCTCCTTCTACTTCAATGAATTTTCCTCCCAGGCTCTGAACCTCTTCTTTTACTGCAGGCCTTATATCGGATACTTCTACAACTGCCCCTAATCTTTTTGCTGTACCCAGTGCCTGTAAACCGGCTACCCCTGCTCCCATTATTACAACTTTTGCAGGTGTGATTGTACCAGCGGCTGTCATCATAAGTGGAAATATTTTCCCTAATTCATTTGCGCACATTAGTACGCTCTTATAACCCGCTAAATTCGCTTGCGAGCTCAATGCGTCCATTGATTGTGCCCTGGTTATTCGGGGGATTGCATCCATGGCAAGGATATTAACTCCCTTTTCCTTTGCCGATTTTATCGTGTCGTGATTTGATAATGGAAATATAAAGGAAATGACATACGAACCCTTCTTAATTGAGTCAAGTTCGTCCTTTGTTGGTTTTTGTACCTTGAGGATAACATTTGCCCCTTTGTACAGGGATTTTGGATCATTGATTATGGTTGCTCCGGAATTTATGTACGAATCATCGCTGAAACCCGCATACTCTCCTGCTGCTTTCTCTACATGAACCTCAAAACCCAGTTTAATAAGCTTTGATGCAGTATCCGGTGATATTGAAACCCGCTTCTCTCCGGGGGTGATCTCTTTTGGGACAGCTAATATCAAATTACTGGAAATTTGATTATTCCTACATAATAATGTAACTATATAATATAGTAAAATATTTTAACACAAATTGTGATACAAATCATACAGTATTTCAAATTAATTAAATAATTTTAAATTATAGTTAGGATGGATTGATTTGATTCATCTTCACTTATCTGGTAGTTCAAACGGGATAGAAATATCCCGTTTTTTTTTTATAACAAAAAAATCTGCCTGAATAATAAACAAAGCGTCCCGCCGCACATTCGGGACGCTTTTTATAAGAAAATTCAATCGAAATTGAATCTCCTAAAACCTGTAAGACACAAATATTTTATAAATAGAATCAGACAGAATAAAACCTGGTAATTCTCACATCAAAAATAGAATAAAGCCTAACGGCTATGCAATGAAGTATTGAAGATTGAACTATAGAAGTATGAGAGCAATAAGAGTTGTGCGGATGTATTATTATTTGTTTTTAATATATTGATAATAATAAGTATATGCAAGGAAAACTCTATGCAACTATTCTAAAAAAATTGATAAACGAAAAGTGCCCTGAGTTTCCTCAAGGCACTTTTGGGAATTAATAAATTTAATTTAACTGCTTGGATATTACTTCACCAGCACCATCTTTTTAGTGGATATTAAATTATTATCCACCACGAGTGAATAAAAATACACTCCGGATGCCATATTGCTTCCGTTAAAGTTATATGAGACTATTCCTGCATTCATCCTCTCATTGTTTATCAGGTTAGCTACTTCCCTACCGGCCATATCATAGACTTTTAATGATACATTTCCTGCACGGGGTAACCCGAATTTGATCGTTGTGCTTGGATTGAAAGGATTAGGATAGTTCTGATCCAGATAGTATTTATCAGGAACACTATTTGTAAAAATAATTTCAGTGCCTGTAAGATTTTCTTCGTATCTCCAGATATTAGCTCCGGATCCGCATACAAAAGCCCTGTTCGTCGCTGTCATCTTTGCATTATATAAAGTACTGGCAGATGTATTGTTCGATTCCCAGGTGGTACCTCCGTCCCGGGTCCGGAATACCCTGCCTATGGTTCCTGTCACAATACCATTATACTGGTCTACAAAATTTACTGAATAAACTGTTGTTGAGAATGGCACATCACATGTATCCCAGTTGACTCCGCCGTCAGTCGTTCTTCTTACCTTGCCGGTAGTCGATGATAACCAGCCGGTATTAGCGTCTAACATCTTTATACTATATATAATAGATGTTCCTACATTTGATGTTTGTGATGTAGTTGTTGCGCCTCCATCGGTTGTTTTATACAAATTTCCTGACTGCCCTGCTGCCCAGCCGGTATTAACATCGACAAATGATGCTGTATATACATCATTGGTGCCGCCGCCCCAAACATATGGAGTCCATGATGAACCTCCGTCAGTGGTTTTGTAGTTATTCCCATCGTCTCCAAATACATAACCTGTATTTACATTCAAGAATACCGCTTTCTCAAGTTCAGTTGTAGTACCTGTAGCTGTAGTTGGACTCCATGTTACGCCTCCGTCTGTCGTCTTATGTACCCCTCCTTCGTCGCCAACCACATAACCCGTCAGTGCATTGACCATTGATATACCGTTCAGGTCCTCATCAGCTGTGGCTGAAAAATTACCTAATTGCCATGAATCTCCTCCGTTAGTCGAATACATAACCTGGTCAAATACTGTTCCTGCAATTCCTGGTGAACCTACAGCTATTACTCTGCCTGTAGTACTTTCTGCCCAGATATCATATAAATTTCCTGCTTTGATCCATGTAGTATAAGCTATCCTGTTTGAAGGACTGTTCCTTTTATTTATTAATCCATTTGCCCCTACTGTAAGCAAGGTATCACCGGTTGAACTTAAGCTCGTTGCATAATACGTGCTGGTCCAAGGTTGTGAAGGATTTAGGAACTGGACTGTATCAAATGCATTCACACCGACAGGTGATTTGTAAATATTAAATGAATTTCCCGTTATATATACGTTAGTTTGACTGGCAGGTCTGTTTTCTCCTAAAATAACATTATCCATCCTTATTCCGGTACCATCCAGATTTGAATGTCTGAATGCTATGAATACATTCTGCCCGGCAAAAGCTCCCATATTTACTGCATACCTTTTATATGTCCCGGGTCTTGGAGGATATGTGTTTCCGGTTGTATCTATCAAACTGTTTACACCTATTGACAAGATCCTCGTCATTGTTGAAGTATCAGATGAGGTACCTGCAAATACTTGCAATGAATCCCAGTCGAAGAATGATCCCGTGTAGCTTCGTCTCAGCCAGAATGAAAGTGAATCACCGGCAAAGACTGCATTCGAATTTGTTACAAGCCAGTCATATCCGCCTGTTGTCTCCCAATCACTCAATGCGCACGCTGGTGAGGAATATGCGCTCGTAGTCGATCGGTTCCATTGCTTTGTACCAAGCAAGTTTGCACTGCTCCATCCGGTTGGTGGAAATGTTGTCGATGTAAAATCTTCATTTAGTGTCGGGGATGGTAACGTCATATTTTGAAAATCAATATCATAAAAAGTTGATGATGCAACCCCTGTGTTGGTACTTGTCCAGGTTGTCCCAAAATTTGTCGTGTAACGGATGGCAGAGCTGGATCCGCATACATAACCTGTATTCGCATCTACGAAGTTAACTCTGTAAAGTGTCGCGGATGTACCCGTGCTTATCGTGGTCCATGTTGTTCCACCGTCTGTCGTTCTTCTTACATTCCCGGATGTAGATGTGGCTATTACGTTGTTTGCATCCTTTGCGTAAACATTATAATATGTTGCGCTTGGTGGTGTGCCCATCTGAGTCCATGTGGCACCACCGTCTGTTGTCATTGCTACCCTGCCGCTTGATGTACCCGCTGCAAAACCTGTATTTGCGTCCAGAAAATATAATCCGTACCATGTCGCGCTTGAAGATACTGCTACTACTGAAGTATCCCACGTATCTCCGCCATTGGTTGTTTTCATTATTTTACCCCCGTTACCGCCTGCCCACCCGGTATTCATGTTGATAAAATAAGCATCATATAATAACTCATATCCGCCTGACGCGTCTTTATAAATGTTGTCGCGGATAAACCATGTGCTTCCTGCGTTTGTGGTTCGCATAAATGTTGCCCCGTAACCAACTGCATACCAGTTGTTTGCATCCCACATTCTTACCCATCTCAAAGTGTTTCCCTGAGGTGATTGATGAAGCCATTTGTACTGATTTACTTCCTGTGCGCTCAATAAGCTTACACTTATTGTAATAAAAATAGCGCACCAGAAAAGAGAGAAAAAGAATCTTCTCATGAAATCCTCCTTTTAATTAAATAAAATGAATTAAATTAATCCTAAAAACGAAATGGTTGAAATTTTCGAATGATTAGTATCGGATGTTAAACACTATTACTTTTCTGCAGATTATTAGGGTTGAGTGCAGATATTCTAACAGATATATAGGATTTTTCCTACAATGATATGCGTATTTTCTTACATTTTATATACTTTATAATATTTAAATAATCAAGCTAAAAAAAATGAAGTTTCGCGGCTTTAAAGTAAGAAATCGAACGGAATTTGAACAAATTTTACTTGATGAGAAGCATTTTCTTGGTAGATATGGGATTCCCGTTAACTGTTAAGCTGTAAAAATAGATTCCGGATGAAAGCATTCCGGCATCGAATTTTTTTGAATGGCTTCCTGAGGCCAAATTCTCATTATTAACAAGAATTACAATTTCCCTGCCAGTAATGTCATGTACCTTTAATGTGACAGTGCTTTGAACCGGGATGTCAAATTTTATGGTTGTGATTGGATTAAATGGATTTGGATGGTTTTGATATAAATTAATATTTGTAGGATTGTTAATGTTTTCAATATCAT